>JBBQKZ010000033.1:0-30190 GCA_038327405.1 Burkholderiales bacterium
GAACTTCGTGGCCAAGGTGTGGGAGTGGAAGGAAGAGAGTGGCAACACCATCACCACGCAGATGCGCCGCATGGGCGACAGCGTGGACTGGAGCCGCGAGTACTTCACCATGGACCCGAAGCTCTCGACCGTGGTCACCGAAACCTTCGTGCGGCTGTACGAACAAGGCCTGATCTACCGCGGCAAGCGGCTGGTGAACTGGGACCCGGTGCTGATGTCTGCCGTGTCCGATCTCGAAGTGGAAAGCGAGGAAGAAGACGGTTTCCTCTGGCACATCGCCTACCCGATGAGCGACGGATCGGGTTCGCTCACCGTGGCCACCACCCGCCCTGAGACCCTGCTGGGCGACGTGGCGGTGATGGTGCACCCGGAAGACGAACGCTACACGCACCTGATCGGCAAGACCGTGAAGCTGCCGCTCTGTGATCGCGACATCCCTGTGATCGCCGACGACTACGTGGACCGGGCCTTCGGCACCGGTGTGGTCAAGGTCACGCCCGCGCACGACACCAACGACTACGCGGTCGGCCAGCGCCACAGCCTGCCCATCATCGGTGTGCTCACGCTGCAAGCCGCCATCAACGAGAACGCGCCGGCAAAGTACCAGGGCATGGACCGCTTCGTGGCGCGAAAGGCCGTGGTGGCCGACCTGGAGGCCGCCGGCCTGCTGGTGGAAACCAAGAAGCACAAGCTCATGGTGCCGCGCTGCGCACGCACTGGCCAGGTGATCGAGCCCATGCTCACCGACCAATGGTTCGTGGCGATGACGGCCAAGGGCAACGAGAACAACACCAGCGGCACGTCGATTGCCGACAAGGCGATTGCGGCCGTGCAGTCGGGCGAGGTCAAGTTCGTGCCCGAGAACTGGGTGAACACCTACAACCAGTGGATGAACAACATCCAGGACTGGTGCATCAGCCGCCAGCTCTGGTGGGGCCACCAGATCCCCGCCTGGTACGACGAGGCGGGCAACGTGATCGTGGCGCGCAACGAAGCCGAAGCCCAGGCCAAGGCCCCGGGCCAGGCGCTTGTGCGCGACCCCGACGTGCTCGACACGTGGTACTCGTCCGCGCTGGTGCCGTTCAGCACCATGGGTTGGCCGAACCAGAAGGAAGGCGCGATCGAGGACTTCAACCTCTACCTGCCCAGCACCGTGCTCGTCACCGGCTACGACATCATCTTCTTCTGGGTGGCCAGGATGATCATGATGACGACGCACTTCACCGGCCGCGTGCCGTTCAAGCATGTCTACATCCACGGCCTGGTGCGCGACGCGCAGGGCCAGAAGATGAGCAAAAGCGAAGGCAACGTGCTCGACCCGGTGGACCTGATCGACGGCATTGCGCTCGCCCCCCTGCTGGACAAGCGCACCACCGGCCTGCGCAAGCCCGAGACCGCGCCCAAGGTGCGCAAACAAACCGAGAAAGAATTCCCCGACGGCATTCCCGCGTATGGCGCCGACGCACTGCGCTTCACCTTCGCCGCACTCGCATCGCTGGGCCGCAGCATCAACTTCGACAGCAAGCGCTGCGAGGGCTACCGCAACTTCTGCAACAAGCTCTGGAACGCCACGCGGTTCACGCTCATGAACTGCGAAGGCCAGGACTGCGGCCTGGAAGACCACACCAAGGCCGAGTGCGCGGTGGGCCAACCCTTTCACGGCTACTTGAGCTTCAGCCAGGCCGACCGCTGGATCAGCTCGCTGCTGCAGAAGACCGAGGCCGAGGTCGCCAAGGGATTCGCCGAGTACCGGCTGGACAACGTGGCCAACACGATCTACGACTTCGTCTGGAACGAGTTCTGCGACTGGTACCTGGAGATCGCCAAGGTGCAGATCCAGACCGGTGACGCATCACAGCAGCGTGCCACCCGCCGCACACTCATCCGCACACTCGAAGCCATCCTGCGCCTGGCACACCCGGTGATCCCGTTCATCACCGAAGAGCTGTGGCAGAAGGTCGCGCCCGTGGCCGGCCTGCCCGGTGAGTCGGTGAGCATCGCGCGCTACCCAACGGCTCAGCTGAACAAGATCGACGAGGCCGCCATCGCCCACGTCACCAAGCTCAAGGCGTTGGTGGACGTCTGCCGCAACCTGCGCGGTGAAATGAACGTGTCACCCGCCACGCGACTGCCCCTGTACGTGCTGGGCGACACCGCCTGGATGCAGGCCATGGGCCCGGTGCTGCAGGGCCTGGCGAAGTTGAACGAGGTGAAGGTGTTCACCGACGAGGCCGCGTGGGCCGCTTCTGCACAGGCCGCCCCGGTGGCCGTGGTCGGCGAAGCCCGCCTGTGCCTGTTCATGGAAATCGACCTCGCGGCCGAAAAGCTGCGCCTGGGCAAGGAAGCCACGCGGCTCGAAGGCGAGATCACCAAGGCCACCGCCAAACTGTCCAACGAAGCCTTTGTGGCCAAGGCGCCACCGGCGGTGATCGACCAGGAAAGAAAACGCGTGGCCGATTTCACGGCGACGCTGGAAAAGATGCGCGAGCAGTTGCAACGGCTGGGCGCCTGAGGCGGAAATGCTTCCAACCCTCTCAACGGCGAGAGAGGCACCCCTCCCAGAATGCCGCGGGACTGGCTTTGCCAGACCGCAGGTATTGCCCCCCTTGCAAAGGGGGGTCGCGCGCAGCTCGGCGGGGGGTTAACTGCGATGCATTGCGATCGAACCCCACTGCGAGGGCGTGACCGCCTGGGGATCTTCGGGCTCGTGGTACTCGATGCTGTCCAGCACAGTGAAATCGCTCGCACTGCCATCGTGTCCCACGGCATGGGGTGACAGGGTTTCGTGGATGCGGTGAGCCACGTACCAGCTCGCGCGCAACTTGGCTTCGCGCGTGTGTGAGCCCAGCCTGGGCGTGAGGTGCAGGTTGGGAATGCCGTGCAAGGGTGTGCCTTCGGCGGCGAACTGCGGGTTGGCGCCATCCATCAAGCAGGCATCGATGCGACCGTCGCACAAGGCCAGCGCCAGCGCGTCCGGATCGAACAATGTGCTGCGGCTCACACCCACCCACAACTGGCCGGGCTTGCAATGGTTGAGCAGGCGCTCATTGATCCAGCCGCGAAAGCGGGATGCATAGACCATCTGCAGCGAAATCGCGTCGGAGCGCGCCAGCAGGTCCTGCAGGGACACTGGCTCCACCCCCAGCTTGTTCCAGATGGACGCCGCGTGGTGAACCGCCGGGTCGTAACCCAGCAAACGCACACCCAGGCTCTTGAGCATGGGCGCCAGCGTGTGGGCCACCGGCGCCAGGCCCAGCAGGCCCACGGTACTGCCCGACAGCTCACGCCCCATGCGCACCTGGGCGATCTTGCGGCCCAGCAAAGCGCTGATCATGCCCCGTCGGTACAGCATGAGCAGGCCGTAGAGCAGGTACTCGGCGTTGGAACGGACCGTGGCACTGCGCGCCTGCAAGACGCGCACGCGCCGGCGCGCGCAGGCGTCGAGATCGGTGTTGTCGCTGGAGATCTGCATGCGCGCCACGATCTCGAGCTTGGGGGAAAAGTTGAGGAACTCTTCGGAGACCACCACATGGGGCGGCAGCACGATGGCACGGGTTTTGTACGTGGCCTTGCGCAACTCCATCGGGTCGTCGCCCAGCTCGGGACGGAACGTCACCTCGTGCCGCTCCTGCAACCAGGACAGCGCCTCGGGCACCAGCGGATCGACGAGGAGGACTTCCATGATCGGACGACCCGAAGCCAGCTTCAGCGGCGCTTGAGAAGCGTGATGTGATCGTCGCCCACGGTCTGCTGCTCCACCAGCACGTTCCCGGTTTGTTTGGCGAAGGCCTGGAAGTCGCGCACCGATCCGGCGTCGGTGGAAATCACTTTGAGTGTCTGGCCGCTGTGCATGTCGGCCAGCGCCTTCTTGGCTTTCAGGATGGGCAGCGGGCAGTTCAGACCGCGGGCATCGAGTTCTTTGTCGGCGTGCATGGGGCTTTCCTTGGAATCCGCTCATTCTAAGCGGCGGGCGATTTTCCCTGCGTCGTGTCTCGCCCCGCTTTTGCGCTAGAGAGGGGGGTCTGCCGACCGCGAAAAGTCTTCCATGAACACCGGCTCATGGCCCTGGCTGCGCAACCAGTCAGCCAGCGCAAAGCCAGTACCTGCGCGCCAGCAGCGGATGTTGGCGGGGTCCATGAGCTTGTATTCCAGCAGCTCAGGCGAGAGCCTCACCTCGCCTTGAGCGACCGCGTGGTAGGTCACGATGACCTGATTCATGCGCTGAAAATCATGCACCCCCACCAGCGTGAGTTTCGTCACGCCCAGCGCAGTTTCTTCGGCAATTTCGCGACGGATGCCTTCTTCGGGCGACTCACCAGCCTCCATGAAACCGGTGATGAGACCAAACATGCGCCCCGACCACGCCGCGTTGCGCGCCAGCAGGATGCGGCCATCTAGTTCAACGATGGCGGCCAGCACCGGCGTGGGGTTGTTCCAGTGGGTGAAGCCGCAGGCCGGGCAGCGCAGGCGCTCGGTGAATCCACCGTCCTCTTCCTGGCCGATCAAGGTCAGCGGTGTTGCACACGTGGGGCAGAACTTGAACGTGGTGCTCATGGTCACGCGGGGAACACACCCGTTGACAGGTAGCGGTCCCCGCGATCGCACACGATGAAGACGACGGTGGCGTTTTCCACCCGGGCGGCGATCTGCTGCGCCACCCAGCATGCGCCCGCCGCCGAGATGCCGGCAAAGATGCCTTCTTCTCGCGCCAGCTGACGGCACATGGCCTCGGCGTCGGACTGGCTCACGTACACCAGCTCGTCGACCGTGCTCGGGTCGTAGATCTTCGGCAGGTATTCGGTGGGCCACTTGCGGATGCCGGGAATGCGCGAGCCTTCGCTGGGCTGCGCGCCGATGATGCGGATGGCCGGGTCTTTTTCTTTCAAGAAACGAGAAACCCCGGTGATGGTGCCGGTGGTGCCCATGGCGCTCACGAAGTGCGTGATGCGGCCCGCCGTCTGCTGCCAGATTTCGGGGCCGGTGGTCTCGTAATGCACGCGCGGGTTGTCGGCGTTTGCAAACTGGTCGAGCACGCGGCCCTTGCCTTCGGCCTGCATCCTGTCAGCCAGATCGCGAGCCGTTTCCATGCCGCCGCTCTTGGGCGTGAGGATCAGTTCGGCGCCAAAGGCCTTCATGGTCTGGGCGCGCTCGATGGACAGGTCCTCCGGCATGATCAGCACCATGCGGTAACCCTTGATGGCGGCGGCCATGGCCAGGGCAATGCCCGTGTTGCCCGAGGTGGCTTCGATCAGGGTGTCGCCAGGCTTGATCTCGCCGCGCTCTTCAGCGCGTTTGATCATCGAGAGCGCAGGTCGGTCTTTCACCGAACCGGCGGGGTTGTTGCCTTCGAGCTTGCCCAGCACCACATTGCCGCGTTGCGAGTTGGCCTTGACACCGATGCGCTGCAGCGCCACCAGCGGGGTGTTGCCAATCGCGTCTTCAATCGTGGGGTATTTCATCGTTGGCACTGTGCCATAATTTACAACCCCTTTCAGGACGCCCGGGTGGTGAAATTGGTAGACGCAGGGGACTCAAAATCCCCCGCCGCAAGGCGTGCCGGTTCGATTCCGGCCCCGGGCACCACATGCAAAGCCGCACAGCATTCGCCGTGCGGCTTTTTTGTGGCCGCAGGCCGATCCCTCGCCAGCACACAGACAATGCGGGCAGGCTGTTCGACAACCCACTGGAGTGACACCCGCCATGCTGATGCCCATCCTTGCTGTTCTCGCCGGCCTGATCCTGCTGGTCTGGAGCGCCGACCGCTTCGTCGCAGGCGCCTCCACCACCGCCGGCCACTTCAGCGTGCCGCCACTGCTGGTGGGCATGGTGATCGTGGGCTTCGGCACTTCGGCCCCCGAGATGGTGGTCTCCACACTGGCCGCCTCGCAGGGCAACCCGGGCCTGGCGCTGGGCAACGCCTGGGGCTCGAACATCGTCAACATCGCGCTCATCCTGGGTGTCACTGCCCTGGTCGCGCCCATCCTGGTGCAGTCGATGATCCTGCGCAAGGAACTGCCCATCCTGACCGCCGTGACGCTGCTGGCTGGCTACCTGGTGTGGGACGGTGGGCTCAGCCGCGCCGACGCCTGGGTGCTGCTCGGCGTGTTTGCCATGCTGGTCGGCTGGTCGATCTTTGAGGGCATGCGCGGCGGCAACGATGCGCTGGCCACGGAAACCGCCACCGAGCTGCAAGCCCATGCCATGCCTCTGTCGCGCTCGCTGATGTGGGTGGGCGTGGGTCTGGTGTTGCTGGTGGGGAGTTCGCAGTTGCTGGTGTGGGGTGCCGTGCAGATTGCGCAGTCGCTGGGTGTGAGCGACCTGATCATCGGCCTGACCGTGGTGGCCGTGGGCACCTCGTTGCCAGAACTGGCTTCGTGCGTGGCCGCCGCGCGCAAGGGCGAACACGACATTGCGCTGGGCAACGTGCTGGGCTCGAACCTGTTCAATTCGCTGGCGGTGGTGGGCATCGCCGGGGCCATTGCGCCCATGCAGGTCGACGCCGAGGTGTTGACGCGCGACTACCCCGTGATGCTGGGCTTGACCGTGGTGCTGTTCCTCATGGGCTGGGGTTTCCGCAAGCGGCAGGGCCGCATCAACCGGCTGGAAGCCTTCGCGCTGCTGGCTGCCTACGCGGGCTACACCGGCTACCTGCTGACCACCATGGTGCCCTCCGCCTGACGCAGGCCCTCGGCCACGGTGGGGTAGGCCAAACGCAACCCCAGCTCCTGCTTCATGCGCCGGTTGTGCAGTCGGCGTGATTCGCTCATGAAGCTCATCAGCATCAAGGGCAACTTGTCGCCTGCGGCGTCGCGCGCCACGCGCGGTGGACGAGACAGGCCGTACAGGTCGGCCGCCAGATCGAAGTAGTCGCCCATCTTCAGCTCGGTGTCGTCCACCACATTCACGTTGCGCTGCGGGCGTCCGCGCCACAAGGCCAGCACACAGGCGCGCGCCAGGTCATCGGCGTGGATGTGGTTGGTGAAAACATCGTCCTCGTTGCGCAGCACCGGCGTGCCGCGCAGCAGGCGATCGCGCGGCGTGCCACCGTCACGATCGGGCGCGTAGATGCCGGGGATGCGCAGCACCGTGGTGCGCACGCCGGTGGCGCGGCCGAGCCAGTGCACGCTGGCTTCCGCATCCACCCGCCGCCACGCGCGCGGTGTGAGCGGTCGCGCCGGTGTGGTCTCGTCGACCCAACGCCCCTGGCAGTCACCGTACACGCCCGAGGTGGAGCCGTAGACCAGCGCTGCGGGCAGCGAGCGCTGCGCCAGCGCGCGAGTGAGTGCGCGGGTGCGGGGGTCCAGGCGCCAGTCGGGCATTTCACCCGAAGGCGGCGGCGCCAGGTGCAGCACGCGCGTGGCCAGGCCGGCCAGGCGGCGCAGGGTGTGTGGATCGTCCAGATTGCCTTGCAGCGGCGTGATGCCCTGATCGCGCAAGGCGGGCGCGCGCGAAGTGCTGGACGTGAGGGCCATCAGGCGGACGTGCTGCCCGCTGCCCAGAACGCGCGCGGCGCGTTGGCCCACGTCGCCGCAGCCAATGATCAACACCCGTTCACGACGGAAGCGTGCGGGCAAAGCGCCGTGAAGGCTCATGCGGAATCCGAATTTGCGACAATGACCAGTTGCTGCGAACGCGCCTGCACGCCCGTCAGCCTTTCAATTTTCAACACGTGCCAGTATGACATTCACCATCACCGTCGAGCCCAGTGGGCGCACCTTCACCACCAAGCCCGACGAGGCCATGCTGGCTGCAGGCATCCGCCAGGGCATCGGCCTGCCGTATGGCTGCAAGGATGGCGCCTGCGGTTCGTGCAAGTGCAAGCTGGTCTCGGGCAGCGTGGTGCACGGGCCGCACCAGAGCAAGGCGCTGTCTGCCGACGAAGAAGCTGCGGGCTATGTGTTGACCTGTTGCGGTGTGGCGCACAGCGACGTGGTGATCGAGTCGCGCCAGGTCACCGAGGTTGGCGCTTTTCCGATCAAGAAAATGCCGGTGCGCGTGAGCGCGCTGGAGCGCGCTTCGCACGACGTGATGGTGCTGCGCCTGCAGCTGCCTGCCAGCGACACCTTCCAGTACCACGCCGGCCAGTATGTTGAATTTCTGCTGCGCGACGGCGACCGCCGCAGCTATTCCATGGCCAACGCTCCCCACACACAAACTGCCGCGCCCTCCCTCGAGCTGCACGTGCGCCACATGCCGGGCGGCAAGTTCACCGACCACGTATTCGGCCCGATGAAGGAGAAAGACATCCTGCGCATTGAGGGGCCGTACGGCAGCTTCTTCCTGCGCGAAGACAGTGCCAAACCCATGGTGTTGCTGGCGTCCGGCACGGGCTTCGCACCCATCAAGGCGATCCTGGAACACATGCAGTTCAAGAACATCACCCGGGAAGCCACGCTGTACTGGGGCGGACGCCGCCCTGCCGACCTGTACCAGAGTGCCTGGATTGATGCCCGGCTGGCCGAGATGCCGAACCTGCAATACGTGCCCGTGGTGTCGAACGCATTGCCCGACGATGCATGGACAGGTCGCACCGGCTTCGTGCATGAAGCGGTGCTGCAGGACCTGCCCGACCTTTCCGGCCACGAGGTGTATGCCTGCGGCGCGCCCATCGTGATCGAATCGGCCCGGCGCGACTACCTGGCCAAAGCCGGTCTGCCCGAAGAGGCCTTTTTCGCCGACTCGTTCACCAGTGCGGCAGACAAACTGCCTTGAGCTTTTCCACAAGTAACGGAGACACCCCATGCTGAACCGACGACAACTGATCACCTCCTCTGCGTTGGCCTCGGCCTGCCTCGCCTTGCCCGGGCTTGCGCTGGCACAGGCCGCCACCACGCGCATCATCGTGCCGTTCGCGGCCGGTGGCCCGATCGACGTGACGGCCCGCATCCTGGCCGAAGCGGTCAAGGGATCGCTGGGCACGGTGATCGTGGACAACCGTCCCGGCGCAGGCGGCAACATCGGCGTGAGCGCGGTGGCCAAGGCCACGCCCGACGGCCTCACGCTGGGCATTTCGACCACGGCGTCGCACGGCATCAACCCCTGGCTCTTCAGCAAGCTGCCCTACGACCCGGCAAAAGACTTCGCGCCCATCACGCAGATGCTGCGCGTGCCCAACGTGCTGGTGATGAACGCCGAGGCGGCCACGCGCCTGAACATCAACAGCCTGGCCGACCTGATCGCGTACGGCAAGGCCAACCCCGGCAAGCTCAACTACGGTTCGGGAGGCAACGGCAGCGCGGGACACCTGGCAGGTGAACTGTTCAAGAATCAGGCTGGCATCTTTGCGGTGCACATTCCCTACAACGGCGGCAACCCTGCCCAGGTGGGCCTGCTCTCGGGCCAGGTCGATTTCAATTTCGACAACCTCGCCACCGCAGCGCCCAACATCCGCTCGGGCCGTCTCAAGGCCCTGGCCGTGACCACCCTGCAGCGCAGCAGCGTGCTGCCCGACGTGCCCACGGTGGCGGCCACCCTGCCCGGCTTCGAGATCGACACCTGGTGGGGCCTGGTGGCCCCGGCCGGCACACCGGGGGAGACGGTGCGCAAGCTCAACGTCGCCTTCACCGAGGCCCTGAAGTCGCCCGAGGTGAAAAGCCGCTTTGGTCTGCTGCTGGCCGAACCCGCGCCCAACTCACCCGAGCAGTTCGGCGAGTTCATGAACCGTGAACGCGCCAAGTACGAACGCCTGGTCAAACTCAGCGGCGCCAAGGTCGACTGAGCACAGCGAGCCTCAACAAAAAACAGCGCCCACGGGCGCTGTTTTTTGTTGGTCAATCAGACGGTCAACCGCCAGCCAGCAACTTCTTCAGGTCGGCTGCAAGTGCCGGCGCACCACTGCCGTAGCGGTGGTAGAGGCGGATGCGGCCCTGCGGGTCGTAAACATAACTGCCGGCCGAGTGGTCCATGGTGTAGCTGGTGGGCGTGGGGCCATCCACCTTCTTGTAGTAAATCTTGTAGCTCTTGGCCAGTGCGGGCAACGCATCCGGCGCGGCATACAGCGCGAGAAAGCTGGGGTCGAAGCTGGCCATGTACTGCTTCATGATCTCCGGCGTGTCGCGCTCGGGGTCAATGCTCACGAACAGACCCTGCAGGCGCTCACCATCGGCGCCGAGCAGGCGTTTGGCCTCGGCCAACTCACTCATCGACGTGGGACACACGTCGGGGCACTGGGTGAAGCCAAAGAAGATCACCACGGCCTTGCCCTTGAAGTCAGCGAGGGTGCGTGGTTGGCCGTTGTGGTCGGTCAACGAGAAGCCGGTGGCATAGTCGGCGCCTGTGATGTCGATGCCGGAGAACGACTCGGCTTTTTCGCTGCAGCCAGCGATCAACAAGGCGGCCGCGCCGAGCAGGCTGCGGCGGGTGAGCAAGGGGTGGAGCATGGCGGTCACACGTAGTGGTCGATCAAGAGCGCGGCGAACAGCAGCGACAAGTGGATCAATGAGAAACGGAAGGTCTTGCGGGCGAGCGCGTCGGAGTAGTTGCGCAAGAGTGCCCATGCATAGCCGCAGAAGCCGATGCTCAGGGCAATGGCGCTGACCAGATAGAACCAGCCGCTCATGCGCATCATGAAAGGCATGAGGCAGGCTGCGAACAGCACGAAGGTGTAGAGCAGGATCTGCAGCCGCGTGAACTCCGAGCCGTGCGTGACGGGCAGCATGGGCAGGCCCGACTTGCGGTAGTCCTCCACCCGGTAGAGCGCCAACGCCCAGAAGTGCGGTGGCGTCCAGAGAAAGATGATGAGGAAGAGGATCAGCGCTTCGGGCGAGACCACACCGGTCATGGCGGCCCAGCCCAGCACTGGCGGCATGGCGCCCGAGGCGCCCCCGATCACGATGTTCTGCGGTGTCAGCGGTTTGAGAATCACGGTGTAGACCACCGCGTAGCCCACAAAGGTTGCGAAGGTCAGCCACATGGTGAGCGGGTTGACGGCGAAGTACAGCACCGCCGAACCGGCGCCGCACAACACGGCCGAGAAAGAGAGCGTCTTGCCGTTGGTGAGCTGGCCTTTGGCGGTGGGGCGCCAGGCTGTGCGCTTCATCTTCGCGTCAATGTGCTGCTCGACGACGCAGTTGAACGCGGCAGCCGCACCGGCCACGAGCCAGATGCCGAAGCAGGCGGTGGCCGCGAGCTGCACCTGCGCCCACGTGGGCACACCGGGCACCGCCAGCACCATGCCGATGAGGGCACAGAACACGATGAGCTGGATCACACGCGGTTTGGTCAGCGCGTGATACTGGCGCCAGACCGAGGGCAAGCCCACAGCCGCAGAAGGAGTGGAAGCGGCGCTCATGGAGTCGATCGGAACATGTTCAGGGCGGACGCGCCGGCAACTTCAGAGCGCCGGGGTGAGGCGCTGCGTGTGCCACTGAGGGCGCCGGTGAAGACAATCACAAGTGCAGCAGCCCCGGCGGTGTGACCCACCGCCGCCAGCAGGGGCCAGTCGAGCACCACGTTGGTCAGGCCGCTGGCGAATTGCCAGAGCGCGAGCAGCAGCAAGGCGCGCGCAGTGCGACCCATGCCCGGCACGCGCCACAGGCGCCAACCGAGCCAGACCATGGCGCCCAGCACCAGGAAGGCCATGAGCCGGTGAACGTAGTGAATGGCGGTGAGGGCCGGGAAGGCGATGGCCTCGCCGGCACCGTTCAACCCGAGGTGGCGCCACAACGTGAAGCCTTCGCGGAAATCCATGCTGGGCCACCAGCTGCCCTGGCAGGTGGGAAATTCGCTGCAGGCCAGCACGGCGTAGTTGGTGCTGACCCAGCCACCGAGTGCGATCTGCAACCACAGCAACAGGCTGACCAACACCAGCGCAGTGCGCAAACGCCCTGGCAACTCCAACCGACCCCGGTGGCCGGGCGTGGCCAATTGATAGCCCACCGCTTGCGCACGCAACAGCGCCAGCAGCCCCAACCCGCCAAGCAGATGCAGGGTGACGATGGCCGGAAACAGTTTCATGGTGACCGTGAGCGCGCCGAAAGCGCCTTGCAGGCAGACCCACACCAGCGTGACCAGCGGCCACATGAACGACACCGACAGGCGTCGGCGTTCGATCCAGCTCACCAACGCCAGCACCAGGATCAACACGCCCACCGCGGTGGCCAGGTAGCGGTGGATCATCTCGATCCAGGCTTTGGAAAAGGTGACCGGGCCAGTGGGCATCGCGTCTTGCGCGGCGGCAATCGCTGCGCTGGCACCAACCGGACTCACACTGCCGTAACAACCCGGCCAGTCGGGGCAACCCAGGCCGGAGTCGGTCAGTCGCGTGAAGGCACCGAAGAGCACCAGATCGAACGTGAGGAACAAGGTCACGAGTGTGAGCACGCGCAGGCGCTGCGCAGGGGGTGCGTGGCGATTGCGCACCCACACCCAGGCCAACGGGCCAAGCGCGATCACCACGCCCAGCAGCATCAAGCGCGCGATGGGAGCCAGGTCGTACAGGGGCTGGGCGTCCATGTCAGGCCCTCCGCCGGGCCGCCCCAAGGCGGGCTTGCGCCCCCTTGGGGGGCAGCGACGACACGAAGTGCGGAGTGTGGGGGTTCTTCATTTCACCCTTCCCTCTTTGTCCCAGAAAGCCGAGGCACGCAGCAGGCGATCCAGATCGCCCTTGGCCTTCTTGGGGTCGATGTTGGCGGGGAAACGCATCATCCAGTTGCCCAGCGGATCAACCACATACAGGTGGTCCTCGATTTTCTGGCCGGCCGCCGGTTGCAGCCAGGCAGCCAGTGCCTGCGCGTCGATCTGCAACACCTGGGCAGCTGCGGTGGCCTGTTTCAAGGGCTCTGTCAGGGGCGTGCCCCCGGTGCGCAGCCAGACCCAGTCCATGCGCTCCTTCTCTCGCCCGAGCGTCTCACGCAACTGGCGCTGCAGCAGCAGGTGCTCCTGACAGACCTCGTTGCAGGCGCTGTCGGCCACGCTGATCAGCAACCACTGGTCCTTGAGGGATGCCAGCGGCACGGTCTGCCCCTGCGAATTGATGGCCGTGATGGCGGGCAAGGGCCGCTGTGGGTCGATCAACTCACCATAGTTGCGACGACCCTCCGGGCGGATCACGTAGTAGGTGAGGTAGGAAGCCACCACCGGCGCCACGCACACCAGCGCCAGCCCCATAAGCTTCCAGCGCCCGGCGCGTGAGTTCACCACCGCCCCCGCACCGCCCTCGTCTAGCTGGGGCAGGCTGTGCACGGTCAAGGTCAGGGGTTCATCAGGCGTCTGTGCCATGGGAAATGCGCTTTCGGCGGGGGGAGATGATTTGAAACCAGAGATACAGCAGGGCCGCCAGCGCGCACAAGCCAAACCACTGGAAGGCATAGCCGTGGTGCTTGTCCACACCCACCGCTGCGCGCGGCCATTCGCGCAACAGCCCTTCGGGGGAGGTGCCGGTTTGTTGCACGGACACGGCCAGCAGTTTCAGACCGGTCTCTTGGGCGAAAGTACCGTGGTCGATATTTTGCCGGATCGCGCCCGTGGCCGCCTCGCCGAGTTCGTATAGCTTGCCCGGCGGCGGGGCCAAGCGCCCGTCCACCTGCACCTCGTCCGGGGGCGTATCGATGTTCGGCACGCGACTGCGGTCAGTGAAATCGCGCGGCACCCAACCCCGCTGCACCAGCACCGCGCGTTCACTGCCCGCCAGCTTCAACGGCGTGACCAGAATGAACCCGTTGCGGGTCGCCATCTGTCGGTTGTCCAGGAACACGGAAGCCTCTTTCACCCACTGGCCGCGCAGTTGCACCGGGCGGTGCACGCCTTGCAGCGGATCACTCGCCCCCAGAAGATCGTCCACCTGCCAGGCAGCCAACTGGCCGCGCTGGTCAATCTGCTGCTGCAGGGCGATCTTCTGGTCGGCGCGGTCGAGCTGCCAGAAGCCCAGCGAAGCGGTGACCGCCATGGTGAACACGGTGGCCACGGTGACCACAGCGAAGCGGACGCGGGCAGACATCATGACCCTGCTACCTGCTCTGGAGCGGAGTCCGTGGCCACACCCCACGCTCTGGCTCCCCCGATAATTCGAGGCATGAAATATCTCGTCATCGCGGCATTCATCGCCATCCTTGGAAGCCTCGGTGCAGCCCTTGTGTTCATGATGCGTGGCGGCCAGTCCAGCGACGACAGCGCGGAACACAGCCCGCCTCGCAAGAACCACATGGCCAGGGCTCTGGCGTTTCGCGTTGGCTTCTCCATCCTGCTGTTCGTGGTCGTGCTCATCAGCTACCTGATGGGCTGGATCCAGCCGACCGGCCTGCCATTGCAACGCTGATCAAAAGAAGCACCCACCTCTTCTGCTGCAGCAACAAAAAAGCGCCCGATGGCGCTTTTTTGCTGGGCCATTCGGGGCTGCCGAGCAACCCGGACACCACTCACAGCCAATACACGAGGATGTAGAGGCCCAGCCACACCACGTCCACAAAGTGCCAGTACCAGGCTGCACCCTCGAAACCGAAGTGGCGGTCTTTGGTGAAGTGGCCCTTTTGCAGGCGCAAGGTGATGAACAGCAGCATCAACATGCCCACGAACACGTGGAAGCCGTGGAAGCCGGTCAACATGAAGAAGGTGGAGCCAAAGATGCCGGAACTGAGCTTGAGGTTCAGGTCGGTGTAGGCGTGGTAGTACTCGTAGCCCTGGACGATCAGGAACACGATACCCAGCAACACCGTCATCCACATGAATGCGATGGTCTTGCCGCGGTTGCCCGCTTGAAGTGCGTGGTGGGCAATGGTCAGCGTGACCCCCGAGGTCAGCAGCAATGCGGTGTTGATCGTGGGCAACCAGAACGGGCCCATGGTCTGGAAGGGCTCAACGATGCCGCCAGGCGAAGCCGTGGCACCGGCCTGAACGCTGGGCCAGACGGCCGTGAAGTCAGGCCAGATCAGCGAGTTCTCGAAACCGCCCAAGGCAGGCACCGAGTGCACGCGGGCCCACCAGAGCGCGGTGAAGAACGCGCCGAAGAACATGACTTCGGAAAAGATGAACCAGCTCATGCTCCAGCGGAAAGACAGGTCGATCTTGCGGCCGTACATGCCGCTCTCGCTCTCACCAACCGCCTCGCGGAACCATTGGAACAACACGATCAGCCAGAAGGCCATGCCGAACGCGAGGGAGTAAGCGCCCCAACCCGCTCCGTTGATCCACTGACCCGCGCCCAGGATCACGAAGAACAGGCCGATCGCCGCCATCACCGGATGGCGGGAGGGACCTGGAACATAGTAGTAGGGCGTTGCGCCGTGGGATGCTGCTGACATGCTCACTCCAGTTATCGCTTGTTTGAATATGAAAAATCGTTCGAATCGGTGGCGGGCTTCAGCCCACAACCCAGTTCACCAACACAATCAGCGCCAGCACGAACAAAAACGCCATGCCCACACCCACCGCAATCAGATGCAGGGGGTTGAGTCTGGCAATGTCGTTCTGGTAGTCGGCGTTGCGCCGTACGCCGAGAAAACCCCACAGCACCGCCTTGACCGTGCCGACGAACGAACCCTTGCGCTTGTGCAATGGTTCACTCATACGGCACCCGCGGGTTTCACGGGCACCGCCGGCTCGTAGGCCACATCGGCAGGCGCCGCGGGCACTTTGCCGCCCACCTCAAAGAAGGTGTACGACAAGGTGATCGTTGTGACGTCTTTGGGCAAACGCGGATCAATCACAAAGGCCACCGGCCATTCCTTCTTCTCACCCGCCTGCAAGGTGTACTGCGTGAAGCAGAAACACTCGAGCTTGTTGAAGTGGGCCATGGCCTGCTTGGGCGCATAGCTCGGAATGGCCTGGGCGGCCATGGTGCGGTTCTGGATGTTCTGGAACTCGTACATCACCGTGGTCAGCTCACCCGGGTGCACCTGCAGCGAGCGCACAGCCGGCTTGAAGTGCCAGGGTCCGCGGCTGTTCACGTCGAACTCCACCGTGATGGTGCGGCTGGTGTCAACCTGGGTGTTGGCAGCCGCCTTGGAGGTCGCGCCCGGAATCTGCCGGTCGGAAAGCGACAGGATGTTGATGCCGGTCGCTTCGCAGATCGCGTTGTAGATGGGCACCAGCGCATAGCCGAAGGCAAACATGCCCAGCGTGATCACGCCGAGCTTGCCCACCATCTTGAAGTTTTCGCGGCGCTTTCCCACGGTCTGGCTCCAGTGTTTTGTGATGCCCGGGCGTCAGCCGCCCAGAAACACCATCTTGCCGACAAATCCCATGAAGAACACCAGCGCGATCGAGCCAAGAATCAGGCCCAGGCGCTGGTTGTGCTTCTTTTGTTCGGGCGTCATGTTGCGGGCCATGGTCGGATCAGCCGATCACCTTGGTGGCGGTGGCGTCGAGCTTGGGTGGGTTCTCGAAGGTGTGGAACGGGGCTGGCGATGGCACCTCCCACTCCAGGCCCTCGGCACCTTCCCATGGCTTCTGCGAGGCTTTTTCACCCTTGCCACGCATGGCCGGGATGATCACTGCAAGGAAGAAATAGACCTGTGCGATACCGAAACCGAACGCGCCAACCGAAGCGATGGCGTTGAAGTCGGCGAATTGCATCGGGTAGTCGGCATAGCGGCGAGGCATGCCGGCCAGACCCAGGAAGTGCATCGGGAAGAAGGTGATGTTGAAGGAGATCATCGACCACCAGAAGTGGATCTTGCCGCGGGTCTCGCTGTACATCACACCGGTCCACTTGGGCAGCCAGTAGTAGATACCGGCGAACATGGCGAAGAGCGAACCGGCCACCAGCACGTAGTGGAAGTGGGCCACCACGTAGTAGGTGTCCTGCATCTGGATGTCGATCGGCGCGACCGACAGGATCAGACCGGTGAAGCCTCCGATGGTGAACACGAAGATGAAGCCCACGGCCCACAACATCGGGGTCTCGAAGGTCATCGAGCCTTTCCACATGGTCGCGATCCAGTTGAAGATCTTCACGCCCGTCGGCACGGCAATCAACATCGTGGAGTACATGAAGAACAGCTGACCCGTGACCGGCATGCCCGTGGTGAACATGTGGTGCGCCCACACGACAAAAGACAGGATGGCGATCGAGCCGGTGGCGTACACCATGGAGGCGTAGCCGAACAGCTTCTTGCGCGAGAACGCGGGCACGACCTGACTCACGATGCCGAAGGCCGGCAGGATCATGATGTAGACCTCGGGGTGACCGAAGAACCAGAAGATGTGCTGGTACATCACCGGATCACCGCCGCCAGCGGGATTGAAGAAGCTGGTGCCGAAGTGGCGATCGGTCAACGTCATGGTGATGGCGCCGGCCAGCACGGGCATCACGGCTATCAGCAAATAGGCGGTGATCAGCCAGGTCCAGCAGAACATGGGCATCTTCATCAGCGTCATGCCGGGCGCGCGCATGTTCAAGATGGTCACGATGATGTTGATCGAACCCATGATCGACGACGCACCGAGGATGTGCATGGCAAAGATGCCGGCGTCCATCGAGGGGCCCATCTGCAGCGTCAGCGGTGCGTAGAGTGTCCAGCCGGCGGCGGGGGCACCACCGGGCATGAAGAACGAACCCACCAGCATCAGCGCGGCGGGGATCATCAGCCAGAAGCTGAAGTTGTTCATTCGGGCAAACGCCATGTCGGATGCGCCGATCTGCAACGGGATCATCCAGTTCGCAAAGCCCACGAAGGCCGGCATGATGGCGCCGAACACCATGATCAGGCCGTGCATGGTGGTGAGCTGGTTGAACAGCCCTGGGTTTACCAGCTGCAAGCCAGGCTGGAACAGCTCGGCGCGGATCAGCAAGGCCAGCACACCGCCCACCATGAGCATGGTGAACGAGAACAGCAGGTACAGCGTGCCGATGTCCTTGTGGTTGGTGGCGTAAACCCAACGACGCCAGCCCGTGGGGGCGTGGTGATCGTGGTCGTGGCCGTGGGCGTCGTGGTGGTCGAGAACAGCACTCATGGTCGGTTTCCTTGGAAGCTCAATATTTTTTCGTCAACGCGATCACTGGCGGGCGGCTTGCACGTCAGCCGGCTGCACGATCTGCTGGGTCTGGTTCGACCAGTTGTTCTTTGCATAGGTCATGACAGCAGCCAGCTCCGTGTCGCTGAGCTGTCTCCATGCCGGCATGGCGGCGTTGTTCTGACCGTTGAGCAGCACGTTGATGATCTTGCCCTTGTCGGCATCGACCACGAGGGCGGAACCGTCAAGCGGCTTGATCGGGCCAGCGCCCTTGCCGTTGGCCTGGTGGCAGGCAACGCAGTTGGCCGCGTAAACGGACTCTCCGCGCTTGACCAGGTCGGCCAACACCCAGACCTTGGATGGGTCGTCGGCCGCTGCAGCCATGGCTTTTTGCTTCTCACCGACCCAGGTGCTGTATTCCTCGGCCGTCACCACCTTCACGTGGATGGGCATGTAGGCGTGTTCCTTGCCACAAAGCTCGGCACATTGGCCGTAGAAGTCGCCGGTTTTCTCGGCACGGAACCACGTGTCGCGCACGAAACCAGGAATGGCGTCCTGCTTGACGCCGAAGGCCGGCACCATCCAGGCGTGGATCACGTCGTTGGCCGTGGTGATGATGCGCACCTTCTTGCCGACCGGCACCACCAGCGGGTTGTCCACCTTGAGCAAGTAGTTGTCGGTGGGCTCGGGTTTGCCGCTGTTGGACATCACGCGGTGGTTGTTGTCCAGTGTGGACAGGAACCCAATGCCCTCCCCTTCACCCTTGATGTAGTCGTAGCCCCATTTCCACTGCATGCCTGTGGCCTTGATGGTCAGGTCGCTGTTGGTGGTGTCCTTCTGGGCCACCAATACCTTGGTGGCAGGCAGCGCCATGCCGATCACGATCAGCAGGGGCACGATGGTCCAGCCCAGCTCCACCCAGATCGGCTCGGCCAGCACTTGCGACTTGTGGCCCACCGACTTGCGGTGCTTCAGGATGGAGTAGAACATCACGCCGAAGACGATGACGAAGATGACGGCGCACAAGGCCATCATGAACCAGTGCAGCCAGTGTTGCTCTTCAGCGATGCGTGTGACCGGCGGCGCAAAGTTGAGCTGGTTGACGGCAGGTCCGCCTGGCAGGTCGTTGACCTTTTGCGCCGCCACCGTGGTCCAGGCACCCAGGCCGAGCATCATCGTGGTGGCAGCAGCGCCGAGCCTGGCCCAGGGGTTCCGTGGGGAATGCACCGTTTTCTTCGTCGTACTCACTTTTAGCGCCTCAAATATAAGTATTGATTTATATCAATGCAGATTAGAACAAACTTTCCGGGCCCCAGCCAGCTTTCAAGCCATCCCCGCCTCCGCTCACACCCCACGCAGGGCTTGGCGGATCTCCCGGGCCAGCAGCGGCCGCAGATCGGAGCGCAAAAACCGTCCCACCTGCACCGACTTTCCCCCACCACGAACCTCGATCAACTGCCCAGCGTCCTGTCGGGGTTCGACTCGAACCCACTCGCGGGCAAATTCGCACCGCGACGCACGCCCTGCTGTTTCCCACTCCACCACCAGCCGGCCTTCCAGCAATCTGATGCGCTCGTTGTCGGTCGCATGGCGCGCGTACACCAGGAAGGCCACGCCCACCGCCATCAACTCCAGCACGGCAAAAGGCAACACCAAAGTGGCACCCATCGACCAGAACAATCCCGCCACCCCCATCGAAAGGATGCACAGGGACACGTAGAGGTAGCCCAGCTGGGCCGGGGTGACCGAACAATTGCGCTTCAGGGTCCACTCCGTGCCTTGTTCAGACACCGTCGCGAATCGGAAAGCGTTGTTTGCCTGGCTCACCATCCACCACCGGTACTGGTCGCAGACGACCCTGAAGTCGGTGCGTTGGCAAAGGGAAAATACCCTCGAAATTTGGCCAGTGCCGATTGTAGCGGCGTGGCACAGGGACTCCCCTGACAAAGGCGCCACTCCCGAGTGGGACTAGGTGGCTTGATGCCCGAAGGGAGCGCTTCAGCGACGACCGGCGCGCAGCATTGCACGCATGTCGTCCACGGCCAAGGTGGTGCTGGAAGCCACGCGCGCCCGGGGCACGGGCTTGAAGGCGTGACCGTAGATGATCTCGAGGGTCAACATCAATCTGCCGTCGGGTGAGCGCGGCAGGTCCGATTCGATGGCCGCACAGAGCCGGGCATGCCAATCGCGCGACCGGCATGCGCCGAACCGCTGGTCGCTCAGATTGCGACCGATGCCCCGCAACTCGGCCAGCAGCGCAGCCGCACCGCTGTAAGACAAGGTGATCCGCTCCATATCCATCACCGGTTCGGCAAAACCGGCGTGCACCAGCATGTCACCCCAGTCGTGCATGTCTGTGAAAGCGTGCGCTGGTGCGGGCCAGCCCCGACCGGCATACAGCGCTCGCAGTTCCTTGAGGCTGTCGGGCCCCAGGCAGGAAAACATGAGGAAGCCGTCGGTCTCGATCTGCTGGTGCCAACGCGTCAGGAGGGTTTGCGGCCGGGGCTCCATGTGCAGTGCCATGTTTGCCCACAGCATGCGAACGCGGGTCTCTGAAGTGGCAACGCCGGGGCCCGCCGGGCGACCCCATTTCAACGGGTTCAGCGAGCGCGCAGGGGCCTCGCGCGTGGCCTCCATCGCCTGCGCCGGCCGACGCGCCATCAATTGGCATGTTGCCTCGGGCAACATGCCACGCACTTTGCGGTGCACTTGCAGCCCACCCTGCACCGGTTCCCAGTTCAGCCAGCTGTTGGGCTTTTCACGAAACCACGGCAGGCGGTCGGCCATGCGCGAGCCCACCTCCTCGTGCAGCCAAGGGCTTGTCGTGGCGACGCGGTGCAGCCAGCGTTGCGCGCCCACGGTATCCATTCCGGGCACGGAGTTTTCAGCGTTCAAGGGTGTGTTCAAGCGGGCATGAAGGCCAAGGGCCCCAGGGGTATCGGCGTCAGCGCGCCAGTATATTGGCCCGATGCTTTCCGCCCGACGAGCCTTCCTGGAGTCCCTGCCCGGCTCATGCCAGGTCTGCGCAGCCTGGCCGGCTCAGCCGGTGTGCGACGACTGCCTCCAGCGCTTTGCACCACCTCGTTACCGTTGCCTGACCTGCGCCGCCGTGCTGCCGGGCGACCTGGACCTCTGCGGCGCGTGCCAAACCCGACCCGATGCGCCACCCCTGGCGCAGTGCATCGCGGCGGTGGACTACGACTATCCCTGGGACGGCCTCATCGCCCGCTTCAAATTCCGCGCGGAGCCCGGCTGGGCGAGGCCCTTCGCGCAGCGGATGCTGCAGGTGCCGGGCGCCCTGCCCTTGTTGCAAAGTGGCGCGCTGGTGGTGCCCGTGCCCCTGACCGCGCGGCGGCTGGGCGAGCGCGGCTACAACCAGGCTTGGGAGCTGGTCAAGGCCCTGCGCCGCCTGGCTCCAGGCAAGATGGGCGGCACACTGGCCACGGCCCTGGTTCGCCTGGGCGAAACGCCCGACCAGCACAGCCTGGGCCGCGAGGCCCGGCTGCACAACCTGCGCGGCGTGTTCGCCGCCCACCCCTCGCACACCCACCGAGTGGTGGGTCGCCACGTGTTGCTGGTGGACGATGTGACCACCACGGGTGCCACGCTGCAAACGGCAGCGCAAGCCCTGCTGCAGGCCGGGGCCGATCGGGTCAGCGCGCTGGTGTTCGCTCGAACGCCGGCCAGCCGGTAAGCTCTGCGGCCATGTTCAACATCGTTCTCGTCAACCCCGAAATTCCGCCCAACACCGGCAATGTGATCCGGCTCAGCGCCACCACGGGCTGCACCTTGCACCTGATCGAGCCGCTGGGATTTTCCATGGATGACAAACACATGAAACGCGCCGGTTTGGACTACCACGAGTACGCGCCATTGCGGCGGCACGCCGACTGGGCCACGTTCCTGAAAACCGAACAACCCGACCCCGACCGCTTGTTTGCCTTCACCACGCGTGGCAGCCACAGCGCTTTCACAGCCGCGTTTCAACCCGGGGACTGGCTGGTGTTCGGCTCTGAGACCAGCGGCCTGCCCGAGGCGCTGCGCGAGGCCATCCCGAACGCTCAGCGCCTGCGCTTGCCCATGCTGGCGGGACAGCGCAGCCTCAACCTGTCCAACTCGGTGGCGGTGACGGTGTTCGAGGCCTGGCGCCAGCAGGCCTTCGCCGGGGCGGTTCCGTGAAACAGATCACGCGCCGGACGCACAAAGTGTGTCAACTTGTTCGACACATGCCCGATAATTTCCTATGCAAACCCGCATCCTGATCCCCAATGCGACGGCCCAGACCAGCACTCTGGCCAAGCCGTTCGCCTGGAGCACAGCTTGATCACTTCCATTGCACGTTGGTTGGGCATGGACACCACGCCCCGCAAGCGCAGTCCGCACCGGGCATCGCTCAAAGACCTGGCGGGCATTCGAAACCACCTGCTGCATGCGATTGAGGACTGCCTCGACCAGCAGGCGTTGCGCCTGCGCACCAAGATCGAATCGGCCCGCACCCCGCAAGAACTGTGGATGCTGCGCAACGACGCCTTTCAGTTGATCTCGCAGCAGCACAACCAGTCGGTAGCCGCTGATCGCATCAATGCACTGATCCAGTTTTTTGAAGGCTGGCTCGAGCCCAAGCAGCTCGTGCGGATCAAGTGATCCTGAAGCGTCAGGGGTAGCGCCGCACCAGCGATTCGGCGAAACACACTGGTTTGTCCGCGCCTTCGCACTCCACCACCACAGCCCAGGTCATTTGCTGGCCACCGTGTTCGATGGCCTCGCAGGCCTGCAGTGTCAGACGCGCCCGAACCTGGCTGCCCACAGGGACAGGCGAAGTGAAACGCACCCGGTTCAGGCCGTAGTTCACCCCCATGCTGGAACCCTTGATCTCCAGCGCCGATTCAAAAAACACCGGCAAGAGGGACAGCGTGAGAAAACCGTGTGCGATCGGCGCACCGAACGGCCCGGCCTTGGCACGCTCCACATCCACATGGATCCACTGGTGGTCGCCGGTGGCCTCGGCAAAACGGTTGACCTGCTCCTGGGTGATGGTGACCCAGTCGCTCACAGCCACTTCCTGACCCACACAGGCCGCCACATCGTCAAGCGTTTCGAATGTTTTCATAGGAGCCACTGTACGGCGGGCAGGCGCCAACGTTTGTCGGCACCGGGACAGCGCACAGGGCTCAGGCGTCGAGCCACTGGCAGATGGCTTGCCACTGCTGCAGGTCCTTGTCTACCCGACCCGGCGCCACGTCGAACAGCGTGAGGCCACGCGCGGCAAGGTGGATGTAGTTCTGCGTGTCCCGAAGCGTGCCCAGCACCGGCAGGCCCAGGCTGGCCACGAATTCGTTGAGCTTGTCGGCCGAGATGGTGCGCGGGTCGACCCGCATGCCCACGATGCCGATCTGCAGCTTGTCGGCGCGGCGGGTTTCGGCGAGTTCGTCCAGAAAGGCACGGGTGGCGTAGATGTCGAAGATGCTGGGCTGCAACGGCACCAGCACCTTGTCGGCAATCTTGAGCACGTCCTTGAAGCGCCAGCCGTGCAGACCAGCGGGCGTGTCCAGCACCACATGGGTGGTGTCCTTGGGCGGACGGGCAATCAGGTCGTGCGACACGGCCCAGCTCTGGATCGGCCTTGCGGCCGGGGGACGCAGCTTGAGCCACAGCGCCGACGACTGCTGGCGGTCGACATCACCCAGCATCACCGGGTGGCCCTGGCTGGCGAAGTAGCCCGCCACGTTGGTCGACAGCGTGGATTTGCCCACGCCTCCTTTGGGATTGGCAACCACCACGATCGGCATCTGGAGCTCCTTGGCGCGAGGACAGCCCGCACGGCGAAGGCGCGGGCAAGGGCAAATACGGTGAGCGCCTATGTTATCGCCAGCGCGTCCCAGACCAGTTTGCATCCGGTGAGGAACATGCCGGTGTACACCAGCCGGTAGAACAACACGGGTTTGATGCGGTGTGCAATCCGCACACCTACCCAAACACCGATGGGTGCGAACGGCAACAGCGCCAGCGAGGTCGTCATGTTGCGGACATCCAGCAGGCCCAGCCAGGCGTAGGGAATCCACTTGGCCAGGTTGATGAAGAAAAAGAAAAAGGCCAATGTGCCGGTGAACAGCAGCGGCGACAGGCGAAGCGGGATCACATAGGCGTTGAGCGGTGGGCCGCCCGCGTGCGCAATGAAGCTGGTGAATCCCGAGGTGACGCTGAGCAGCGCGCCGACCCATTTCGGTGGCGGCGCGCTGTCGGGCTTGGGCGGGAACACCAGCCGCTGGGCCAGAAAGAGCAGCGTGAACACCCCCACGATGCCCGCCACCAAACGCGCGTCCAGCAGCTTGAACAGCAGCGCGCCCACCACGATGCCGCCCAAGCCGAAGGGCAACAGGAACATCAGCAGGCGCCGGTCCACGTTCTTGCGAAACGCCGCCATGCCCAGCAGATCCATGAGCAGCAGCACCGGCATGAGGATGGCCGCGGCCTGCGGCACAGTGACCGCCAGCGCCATCATGGGCACGGCCAGCGAACCGAAGCCGGCACCGAATCCGCTTTTGCTCACGCCCAACAACAGCACGGCCGGGATGGCTACCGCATAGAAGAATGGATCGGAGATGAGGGACAGGGCCACGGGCAGCAGAATAAAGACCAGCCCGACAGGTGCCGGCTCGCTGGGGAGCGTGGATTATGGGTGCAGGCTTTACGCTGCGCTTGCTCCCGTGTGGAATCAGCGGGCAGGGTTGAGAACGAAATCGAATTCAACGAGGTAGCGGCCGTCGGCCTGCGACAGCCAATCGACGATGAGCGACTCGCGCACGCCGAACACCGCGTCGGAGTCCAGGTACGGGTCGCCGTTGCGAAACACGTGGGTGATCAGCGTCTGGTAGCCCGGCGCCTTGATGAGGAAGTGCAGGTGGGCCGGGCGCCAGGGGTGGCGCCTGGTTGCCTTGAGCATGTCACCCACCGGTCCGTCGTCCGGGATCGGGTAGGCCTCAGCCAGGACGGAGGTGAAGTGGTAGCGACCTTGCGCGTCGGCCTGCAGCACCCCGCGTGCCTGGGCGCTGTCGCAATCTGAACGCTGCACGTCGTACAGACCCTCGGCGTCGGCCTGCCATACCTCGATGTGAGCCTGCGGCACCGGTGAGCCGTCCAGCCCGCGCACCGTGCCGCGCACCTCGCAGGGCAGGCCCTTGGCGCCCTGAGCGACGTCGCCGCCCAGCTCGATGTGCGGTGCGTCTTCCACATGGAAGGGGCCGAACACCGTGGCCTCGGTGCAGCCTGGCGGTTTGTCGTTGTTCATCGCCACGGTCAGCATCGACAGGCCAAGCGTGTCGGACAGCAGGATGAACTCCTGACGCTTGTTGTCGCACTTCTTCCCGGTCGCGGTGAGGAACTCGATGCCCTGCATCCATTCGGCCTCGGTCAGCTTCACCTCGCGCGCAAACGCGTGCAGGTGCTGAACCAGGCTGGTCATGATCTCTTTCAGCCGCGGATCGGGCGTCTGCGCGAAGCGCGCCATCACCGCCTGCGTGATGTTGTATTGGTCGAGGTTGCGCACAACGTGTCTCCTGCGGGTTTTTCTCTGTATGCCCGCACTGTAGAAGCTGCGCACAATCCCAACCAGTGACGCACTGCAAATGACTTTTCCTCGCGCTGCAAATACGGGGTGAACATGGATCGCTGGACCGAGATGGAGTTGTTTGTGCACGTGGCCGAAAGCGCGCGCCTCAGCCGATCGGCGGAATTGATGGATATGTCCAACGCCAGCGCCAGCCGCCAGTTGGCCGCCCTTGAAGAGCGCCTGGGCGTGCGCCTCGCAGTCGTTTTCACTGCACCACATCGCGCCTCTGCTGCGCGAGTACGCCGAGCGCTACCCCAAAGTGAGCGTGCACGTGGAAGCCGCCAGCCGCTACCCGGACATCATCGACAACAACATCGACGTGGCGATCCGCAACCGCGAAGTGGAACCCGACAGCAACATCACCATCCGTCGCCTGGCTGAAACCCGCCGTGTGCTTACCGCATCACCGCGCTACCTCGCCAAACACGGTTTCCCGAAAACGCTGGACGAGCTGCAGCGCCACCACCTGCTGATTCACTTGCATGCCAACAACCCCTACGAACTGCGCTTCACGCGGGGTGACGAAAGCCAGACGGTGGCGGTGAAGGCCCTGCTCGAATCCAACGACGGCCAGATCCTGCGCGCCGCCGCCCTGGACGGACTGGGCTTCCTGGTGCAGCCCAGCTACATCGTTTACGACGACATTGTGGCCGGCCGCCTGGTGCCCGCGCTCGACGATTGGGACCTGCCCCGCATCACCGTGAACCTCGCCTACCCCAGTCGCAAACACCTCAGCGCCAAAGTGCGCACCTTCATCGACTTCATGGCCGAGCACTTCGTGAAGATGGGCTACGAGCGCAAGTGGACGGGGCGGTTCACGGTGTATTGAACCGGCTGACGACTCAGTGCAGCTTGACCAGCGGCGTGGCCCGCTTGACCAGGAAACGCGCCAGCGCCAGCACGGCCGTGCGCAAGGTGCCGAGCACGGCCTGATGGTGCATGAGGTGCAGGCTCACGTACATGGTGCGGGCCAGCAGGCCCTGCACAAACCAAGTCGAGCGGAACAGGTTGCCCATGAGGTTGCCCACCGAGGACTGCGTGCCCAGCGACACCAGCGAGCCATGGTCTTTGTAGACGTAAGGTCGATCGGGCGCGCTTTGGCCTTGGGCGCGCCGCTTGAGCGCTGCCACCAGGTAGCTGGCCTGCTGGTGCGCGGCCTGGGCGCGAGGCGGCACCCAACCGCCGTCGGCCGTGGGGCAGGCGGCACAATCGCCCAGCGCGTAGATGTCGTTTTGACCCTGCACGAGCAAACGGTCGCTCACCTGCAATTGCCCTGAACGGCCGGTGGCCAGACCCAGCGTGGCCAGCACATCGGGCGCCTTGATGCCGGCGGCCCACACCACCAGATCGGAGGCGAATACCCGACCCTTGGCATCTTCCACCTGCTGCGGCGTGATGCGCGCCACCTTGCAGTTCACTTCGATGCTCACGTGGCGCTCTTTCAGCAACTGCGCTGCCGCGACCGACACCTTCTCGGGCAAGGGCGCCAGGATGCGGTCGGCACCTTCGAGCAAGGTGATCTGCACGTCGCGGTGCGGGTCGATCCGGCGAAAGCCGTAGCGTGAGTGCACCACGCTGGCTTCCCGCAACTCGGCCGCCAGCTCCACGCCGGTGGCACCGCCCCCGATGATCACGATGCGCACCTGCCCCTCACCGCCTGCGCTCTTGCGCAGATCGGCTGCGGTCAGCAGCTTGAGCATGCGCAGGCGAAAGTGCTCGGCGTCGGCCGGGCGGTTGAGCGACAGCGTGAACTCCTCCGCCCCGGGCACGTTGTAGTGGTTGGCCGTGCTGCCCACGGCCAACACCAATTGGTCAAACGGCAACTGGCGCGACGGCACCAGCTCTTCGCCGTGCTCGTCCACCACGGGCGCCACGCTCAGGACCTTGCCGGGCAAGTCAAGCCCGGTCATCGCGCCGAGGCAGAAGGTGAAGCCGTTGTCGTGCGCCAGCATTTCGTACGACAAGCCCTCCTGGTGAATGTCGAGCGTGCCCGCAGCCACCTCGTGCAGCGAGGGTTTCCAGATGTGAAAGAGCTGCTGGTCCACCAGCGTGACCTGCTCGGCGCCCATGCGGCGTCCCAGCTTGCAAGCCAGTTCCAGGCCGCCTGCGCCTCCGCCCACGATCACGATGCGATGTTGTGGCATCTGCGTCCTCCTTGTTTGAGTTCAGGGTCTGACTGTAGATGACCACCCCCACTCACAGGCCAGCGCATGCCTCCTTGCCAAAGGCAGGCACCGGCCTGGCGGGCTGCTTCAACCGGTGTGCGCCCCTCAGACGCGCTCGATCACCATCGCAATGCCCTGTCCCACGCCGATGCACATGGTGCACAGTGCGTAGCGCCCGCCGGTGGCGTGCAGCCGGTTCACCGCCGTGGTGGCCAGGCGCGCGCCGCTGGCGCCCAACGGGTGGCCCAGCGCGATCGCGCCGCCCCAGGCGTTCACCCGTTCGTCGTCGTCCTGCAGGCCCAGCATGCGCAGCACGGCCAGGCCTTGCGCGGCAAAGGCTTCGTTGAGTTCGATCACGTCCATCTGCGCCAGTGAGAGGCCGGTGAGCGCCAGTACCTTCTGCGTGGCCGGTGCCGGGCCGATGCCCATGATGCGCGGGGCCACGCCCACCGTGGCCATGCCGACCACGCGGGCGCGCGGCGTCAGGCCGTTTTTCGTTGCGCTGGCTTCATCGGCCAGCAGCAGGGCGCAGGCGCCGTCGTTCACGCCGCTGGCGTTGCCGGCGGTCACGCTGCCGTCGGGCCGCACCACGCCCTTGAGCTTGGCGAGCGACTCCATCGTGGTCGCGCGCGGGTGTTCGTCGTGTTCCACCACAATCGCATCACCCTTCTTCTGGGGGATGGTCACTGCCACGATCTCGCGCGCCAGATGCCCCGCCTTCTGTGCGGCGACGGCCTTGGTCTGGCTGGCCAGGGCCATGCGGTCCTGCGCCTCGCGCTCGATCTTGAATTCGGTCGCCACGTTCTCGGCGGTCTCGGGCATCGAGTCCACGCCGTACTTTTCTTTCATCAGCTTGTTGACGAAGCGCCAGCCGATGGTGGTGTCATACACCGCGTTGTTGCGGCCAAAGGCGGTCTCGGACTTGGGCATCACGAACGGCGCGCGGCTCATGCTCTCCACACCGCCGGCGATCATGAGACCGGCCTCGCCTGCGCGAATGGCGCGCGCTGCGGTGCCCAAGGCATCGAGGCCCGAACCACAGAGTCGGTTGATGGTGGCGCCGGGCACTTCCAGCGGCAGGCCAGCCAGCAGGCTGGCCATATGGGCCACGTTGCGGTTGTCTTCGCCGGCCTGGTTGGCGCAGCCGAAGATCACGTCGGTGATGCTGGCCCAGTCCACGCCCGGGTTGCGCTGCATCAGCGCGCGCAGCGGAATGGCGCCGAGGTCGTCGGTGCGCACGCTGGAGAGCGCGCCACCGTAGCGGCCGATGGGGGTGCGGATGGCGTCGCAGATGAAGGCTTGGGTCATGGCAGGTTCTTCAAAAACACCGTTCGCCCTGCGCTTGCCCTTCGACAGGCTCAGGACGATCGGCAGGGCTATCCGTTCGGACTGAGCTTGTCGAAGTCTTCGCTCGATGTTGGCGAGAGGGCTTCGACAGGCTCAGCCCGAACGGGGGAAAGGGAGTGCCCGCGTGGATGAAACGGGTACATCCCCACAAGACTACTGTGCGATGGGCAAGCCCACCAGGCGTTCGAGTTCGGCGTGTTCCAGGCTATCGACCTTGTCGATGAGCTGGAGGCCTTGCGGCGTGCACGCGAGTGTGGCGAGATCGGTGTAGATGCGTTTCACGCAGGCGACACCGGTGAGCGGGTAACTGCAGGTGGGCACCACCTTGCTGCGGCCCTGCTTGTCGAGCAGGTCCATCATCACCCAGGTCTGTTTGGCGCCCACGGCCAGGTCCATTGCACCGCCCACAGCGGGAATGGCACCGGGCTCGCCGGTGCTCCAGTTCGCCAGATCACCGGTGGCCGAGACCTGGAAGGCACCAAGCACGCAAATGTCGAGATGGCCGCCGCGCATCATGCCGAAGCTGTCGGCGTGGTGGAAATACGCGACACCCGGCAACAGCGTCACCGGTTGTTTGCCGGCGTTGATCAGGTCGTAGTCTTCCTCACCCGCGACCGGTGCAGGGCCCATGCCCAGGATGCCGTTCTCGCTGTGCAACACCACCTCGATGCCCTGGGCCAGGTGGTTCGCGACCTGCGTGGGCATGCCGATGCCCAGGTTCACATACGCACCGTCGTGGATGTCACCCGCCACGCGCTGCGCGAGTTCGGCTTTGCTGCGTTTCTGGAAACTCATACAGACCCTTTGAAGCCGCCGGCTTGGGTGGCCACGCGGTCGATGCGGACGATTTTTCCGACATGGATGCCGGGCGTGACGATGGTCTCGGGGTCGAGCTCACCGAGTTCAGCGATGTGGTGCACGGTGGCCAAGGTGTGGCGCGCGGCCATGGCCATCACCGGGCCGAAGTTGCGCGCGGCCTTGCGGTAGGTGAGGTTGCCCCAACGGTCGCCGCACTCGGCCTTGATGAGCGCCACGTCGCCGGCCAGCGGAGACTCGAACACGTGGTGGCGGCCATTGATCTCACGCGTTTCCTTGCCCTCGGCCAGCGCTGTGCCGAAGCCGGCGGGGGTGAAGAAGCCGCCGATGCCCGCACCGGCGGCGCGCAGCCGCTCGGCCAGAT
>JBBQKZ010000034.1:0-28945 GCA_038327405.1 Burkholderiales bacterium
GCGCCCCAGGCCACGGGGTCTCAGGCTGCGCGCTCCAGCCAGCGCAGGCGAACCAGCCCGGTCGACAAGGCCGTGCCGCTGACGATGACAAGGCCACAGCCGATCATCCAGGGCGTGATGGTCTCGCTCAGGAACAACGCGCCATAGCCCAGCGCAAACACCGGCACGAGAAACGTGACCGTCAGGGCTTTGCTCGGTCCGGCTTGTTCGATGATGTGGAAGAACAGGATGTAGGCGATGGCTGTGCACAGCAGAGCGACTGCGGCCACCGCGGCCCAGGCCGTGAAGCTCACCGGCTCGGTGGGCCAGAACCACAGTGTGGGCACGGCCAGGCCGAGCGAGGCGCCGATCTGGCTGCCGGTGGCGGTGGCCAGCGGGTGGGCTCCGGTGAGGTAGCGCTTGGTGAAGCTGGCGGCCAGGCCGTAGCACAGCGTGGCCAGCAGGCAGGCGCCCATGGCCAACAGCGTGATGCCGGTGGAGCCAGCACCCGCCACGCCGGTGGCACTGAAGCCGGACTTGCCGACCACCAGCAACGTGACCCCGGCAAAGCCGATCGCCAGGCCCAGCATGCGCGAGCCGCCGGGCCGGTCTTTGAGCCAGAGCCAGGCCACCAAGGCGCCAGTGAGCGGCACCGTGGCATTGAGGATGGAGGTCAACCCCGTGGTGATGTGCATCACTGCGAACGCAAACAGCATGAACGGGATGCCCGAGTTGAGCAGGCCGACGAGCAGGATGGCCTTGGCGCGTTGGCGAAAGTCTGCCCAGACGCCTTTGACCAGAAACACCGGCAACAGGAACAGCGCAGCCAGCGCCACCCGCAGGCCTGCGGTGGGCACGATGCCGAATTCCGCCGCGCCCAGACGCATGAACAGGAAAGACGAACCCCAGAGGGCAGCGAGCAGGACAAATTCCAGGGCGAGGGTCGGGTTCATGGCGTGAAAGTATGCGGGGGCATGGTCAGCGCCCAAGGGTGCCATTGATGCCGAATGGGGCGCGATTGATGCGGTGCACGACTCAATGGTGCGGCGCTGGTGCAAACGCAGCGCCTTCCAGTGAAAGCAACGCTGTCTTGCGTTCCAGCCCGCCGGCATACCCGGTGAGCGAGCCGTTGGCGCCCAGCACGCGGTGGCAGGGCACGACGATACTGACCGGGTTGCGGCCCACCGCCGCGCCCAGGGCACGCACGGCGGCAGGTCTGCCGATGGCGGCGCTCAGGCGGCCGTAGCTCGTGGTGGCGCCCGGGGCGATTTCCAACAGCGCGTGCCACACTTGTTGCTGAAAGGGCGTACCCGCATGCAGGTCCAGCGGCAGGTCGAAGGAGGTGCGTTGTCCTGCGAAATACTGGCCCAGTTGCAGAATGGCCGCTTGCAGTACGGGATGTGCGGGATCGCAGCGCCAGGCCGAGGTGTCGGGACCGTGCCGCTGGCCGTCGAACCAGACGCCGCTCAAGCCTTGCTGGGTGGCCGCCAGGGTCATGGGACCCATGGGGCCTGCCCAGGCTGTGAAGACGGTGAGGGGATCGTGTTTCATGCGTTTGCTCCTGTGTGTGATGCGACGTGCCCGGCCGACCAGGCACGGACCACGGCGTAGCTGCGCCAGGGTTTCCAGGCTTGTGACGCAGCCTCGGCTTCGCGCGCCGGGTGCTTGTGGTCCTGCACGCCCAGCGCTTTGTGCAGCGCCACGTCGCCAGCGGGAAAGGCGTCGGGCCAGCGCAGCGCGCGCATGGCGATGTACTGCGCGGTCCAGTCGCCGATGCCGGGCAGCGCCTTGAGTGCCGCGATGGTGGCCGGCACATCGGCACTGCTGTTGAGCACGAGACCCTGCTCGGCCACGCCCCGCGCCAGCGCCACGATGGCGGCTTGCCGCTGCTTGACGATGCCCAGCTCGCCGAGCGCATCACCACTGGCTTGCGCCAGCACCTCGGGCGCGGGGAAGAGCCGCGAGAGTGCCGCGTGCGGTGTGACGAGTGGCTCGCCGAAGCGGTTCACCAGGCGCTGCGCGAGCGTGCGTGCGGCCGCCACCGTGATCTGCTGGCCGAGCACGGCGCGCACCGCGAGCTCGAAACCGTCGAGTGCGCCGGGCACACGCAGACCATCACCAGCCGGGAACGCGCCATTCAGCACTGCGTTGATCGCGCCCGGGTCAGCGTCCAGATCGAGTGCGGCCCGCAGGCGATGGATCACCTGCGGCAGCACCTCGCGCAGCTCGTCGCTCACGCGCAGCACGAGTTGGCAACGTGTCTGGTCGAACTCGGCCACCAGCCAGCCGCGGTGGCAGCGGCCGCCGATGTCCATGCGCAAGGTCTGCCCAAGGCGTTGCTGGTCGTCGACGAAGGCCACACCCTCGATCAGACGTTGCCGGAAGAAGGCCAGCGTGGCCGCGACATCGTAGGGCGGCCGGTAGCCCAGGCGCACCGTGGTCCCCTGGCCGCTGTCGCGGGCGCTGCTTTCTCGCCGCAGCTGCGTCGGGTTCAAGCGGTAGTGGTCGAGAAAGGCGGCGTTGAAGCGCCGCACGCTGGCAAAGCCGCTGGCGAGCGCGACCTGGGTGACCGGGAGATCGGTGTCGGTCAGCAACTGTTTGGCCGTGAGCAGCTTGCGAGTGAGCAGGTACTGCAGCGGCGAGACACCGAGCCGATCCTCGAACACGCGGCGCAGGTGGCGGTCGCTCACGCCCAGCCACGCGGCCAGCCGTTCACCCATGTTGCCGTCAACGTCCAAGCAGTGCTGGGGATCATCGAGCCACAGCGTGGCCTGCTTCAGCAAGATGGCCGAGGCGTCTTCGGTGGACCAATGGCGGTCCATGGGTGCCAGCTCGGGTCGGCAGCGCAGGCAGGGGCGGAACCCTGCGTGCTCCGCCTGCGCCGCGTGCTCGAAGAAGCGGCAGTTTTCGCGCCGGGGTGTGCGCACGCGGCAGACGGGTCTGCAGTAAATGCCGGTGGATGTGACCGCGGTGAAGAACTGCCCGTCAAAGCGCGCGTCGTGCGAGCACAGCGCGCGGTAGCAGGCGTCGTCGTCGATGCGGTCTGGGCGGTTCATGACCGTGATGGTAGGCCGTTCGGATGGGCGCGGCTGGCCGTTTCCGGACATGTGCCTCCGCCGGGGGAAAGTGCCACTCCTACAATGGTCCAACCTCCCCGAACCCAGGACACCCCCATGCAAGTCACCCCTTCGATCTTCAAGGCCTACGACATCCGCGGCGTGACGCCCACCGCCCTCAACGAAGGCGTGGCCGAAGCCCTGGGACTGGCCTTCGGAACGCAGGCCATGAAGCTGGGCGAGAAGAGCGTGGCCGTGGGTCGCGATGGGCGACTGAGCGGGCCGGCTCTGTCGGCAGCGCTGATCCGGGGTCTTGTGGCCGCAGGCGTTGACGTGATCGACATCGGCCTGGCCACCACGCCCATGCTGTATTTCGCGGCCTCAACGCTGTGCAACAGTGGCATCCAGGTCACAGGCAGCCACAACCCCAGGGACTACAACGGTTTCAAGATGGTGCTCGCGGGGCGCGCGATCTACGGCGACGACATCCAGGCGCTGCGCAAGACCATGGAAGTCGAATCACACACCCGCGCCGAGGGCGGCCGTGTGCGCCTGATCAACGTGCAGGCGGCCTACCAGGCCCGCATCGTGGGCGACATCAAGCTCTCGCGTCCCATGAAGATCGTGGTGGACTGCGGCAACGGCGTGGCCGGTGCCTCGGCTCCGGCCATCTTCCGCGCGCTGGGCTGCGAGGTAATTGAGCTGTTCAGCGAGGTGGACGGCAACTTCCCCAACCACCACCCCGACCCGAGCAAGCCCGAGAACCTGCAGGACGTGATGCGCGCGCTGCGCGAGACCGATGCCGAACTGGGCCTGGCCTTCGATGGCGATGGCGACCGTCTGGGTATCGTCACCAAGGAAGGCAACAACATTTACCCCGACCGCCAGATGATCCTGTTCTCGCAGGACGTACTCTCGCGTGTGCCGGGTGGCGACATCGTGTTCGACGTGAAGTGTTCGCAGCGCCTCGCGCCTGCGATTGAAGCGGCCGGCGGCGTGGCCCACATCTACAAGACGGGTCATTCGCTGATCAAGGCGCGCATGAAGGAACTGAACAGCCCGCTGGGTGGCGAAATGAGCGGGCACATCTTCTTCAAGGAGCGCTGGTACGGTTTTGACGACGGTACCTACGCCGGCGCGCGTCTGCTCGAGATCGTGAGTCGCAGCCCGAACGCCAGCGCCGTGCTCAACGCCCTGCCCACCAGCTTCAGCACGCCCGAACTCAACGTGGCCTGCGCCGAGGGCGAGCCGCACGCAGTGGTGGAAAAACTCATCGCCATGGCGAAGTTCGACGCACCGGCCAAGGTGTCCACCATTGACGGCGTGCGGGTCGACTGGCCGGACGGTTTTGGTTTGATCCGCGCGTCCAACACCACGCCGGTGCTGGTGCTGCGCTTCGAAGGCCAGACCACCGAAGCGCTGCACCGCATCGAAGCGGTGATGTTGGCTTTGTTGAAACAGGGCAAGCCGGACGCCGTGGTGGGCGCCAGCGCACACTGAGCTCTTTCAGGGCGGCAAGAGCGCCTGCACGCGTTCGATCACCGCCTCGGCCTGTTCGTCCACCAGGGCGGTGGTGTGCACCGGGCGGTTGGCGCCCCACACCGCGGTCACTTCGCGAGCCACATCGGCCTCGCTCTTCACCGGTATGGCCTGGCGCAAGCTGTCGAGCCGCTCGTAGCTCTCGGCAAAGTTCCACACATTGGGCCCGTGCAACACGGCGCAACCCAGCGCGAGGGGCTCGTGCGGGTTGTGGCCTCCCACGCTGACGAACGAGCCACCCACCAAAGCCACCGGTGCCAGCCGGTACCACAGGCCCATCTCGCCGATGGTGTCGGCGATGTAGAGCGGTGCATCGGTGGCCAGGTGGGCGCCGGTGCTGCGCAAGGGCACGTCTTGCAGGCCTGCGGCTGACGCGAGCGCTGCCACTTCAAGTCCTCGCGCCGGGGCTCGCGGCGCGATGATCAACAGCGCATCGGACCGTTGCGCCCGAAGCCGGGTGTGGGCCGCCAGCGCCAGTTCCTCTTCGCCCGAATGGCTTGAAGCCAGCAGCCACACGGGTCGGCCGCGGAGCGTCTGTTGCCAGCTTTCCAGATCGTCCTCATCGCATCCCAGCGGCGGCACCAAAGCCTTGATCGTGCCGCTGACCGTGATGCGTTCGCGTGGCGCGCCCAGAGTCACCAGCGCGTCGGCGCTGGCCTCGTTTTGTGCAAACAGCTCCCGAAAACCTGGCAGCAAGGCTTGGTAGAGCCATCTGCCCCACCGCCGCTTGGCCAGCGACGCGGGCGACAGGCGCGCGTTGACCAGGGCGCGCGGGATGCCGCGTGCGTCGGTCTCGGCGATCAGCGCGGGCCACAGGTCCATTTCGCACCACAGTGCGAGGGAAGGTTGCCAGTGGTCGAGGAAACGCGACACCGCCTCGGGCGTGTCCACCGGCGCGAACTGGTGCTGGCAGCGCGGCGGCAGACCGGTGCGCCGCAGCGCATCGCCCGAGGTGCGCGCGGTGGTGGTGATGAGGAAGCTGCAGTCGGGCCGCCGCTCGGCCAGCCGCGCGAACAATCCCGCCAGCGCCATGGACTCACCCACGCCCACCGCGTGGCCCCACACCAGCGTGCCGGCGGGGCGGTCCGCATATTCGCTGCCCAGCTTTTGCCTCACGCTGCGTGGCGTTTCCTTGCCGCGCAGCAGCCGCCGCTGCAAGCCCTTGCGCCACACCGGTGCCAGCCAGCGAGCCAGCACCAGGTAGGCCCGCAGTGCCCAGGGCTGGCTCGTGCTCATCGCGCCTCCAGCCAGGGCAAGAGGGTGGCCATGTGTCTGGCGGTGGCCCCACCGTGTTCTGCGTAGAACGCTTCGGCGCCTTCGATGGCGCGGACGTAGTCGGCGGGGGAGGTCAGCAGCTGCACCAGCGCGACTGAGAGGCTGGCAATCGTCATGTGCTGCTGCAGGACACCGGCGGCCAGCGCCTCCACCCCCGGGTACTCGATACCCCAGATGCTGTGGCCCACCATCACCGGCTTTTTCAATGCCAGCGGCTCGATCACGTTGTGCGCGCCCAGCGGAACGAACGAGGCGCCGACCACCACCACCTGCGAGAGCGCGAGGTAAAAATACATCTCGCCCAGCGAGTCGCCCATGAGCACGTCGATGGTGCTCATGTCCGGTGCGTCGGGGGTGGGCTGCAACGCTGCGTCGAGCATGCGGCTGCGCCGGGCCACGCGCAGGCCTGCCGCCTCAAACAACTGCACCACCGCATCAAAGCGCTGCGGGCTGCGCGGCACGTACACCACCAGCGGGGCAGGCAAGCCCGCCGCCTGCAGACCCGCCTGCACCTGGCGGATCGCTTCGATGAACTGCTCGTCTTCGCCCACGATCGCGCTGGCAAAACACAGCACAGGCCGTTGCCCGCTCGAGGCGGTGGCGAGCTGCCAGGGTGCGAGCAGGGCCTGCGCGGCGGCGATCTGCTGTGGCGACACCGGCAAATCAAAGCGGGTTTCGCCTGCGATCACCACCCGCTCGCAGCCCACGTCGCGAAAGCGTTGCGCGTGTGTTTCCGACTTGCACAGCACCAGCTCGTAAGCCTGGAAGATGCCTGCGCGAAAGCCACCCCATTTCCGGTCGCGCACGATGCTCTTTTTCGGGTATTGGGCGTTGGCCATCGCGAGCGGCACACCCTGGCGGCGGATGGTGGCCAGCAGCACCGGCCAGGTGTCGATCTCGGTCATGACCGCCGCGCGCGGGCGCACACGCCGGATCAGCCGGCGCACCGCCCAGCCCAGCTCCAGTGGCACATAGCTCACCTGCAGGCGTTGCTGCGCCATGGCCTCGGCAAACAGGGTGTGAGCGGCGGTGCGACCGGCGGGCGTGAGGGTGGTGATGAAGACGGGGTAGCCCGCCGCGAGCAAGGCACGCACCAGCGGCGCGGCGCCGCGCATCTCGCCCATGGACGCCGAGTGCATCCACACCGGGCGCTGCAAACCCGTTGGCGCGGCACCGAAACGTTCGGCCCAGTGCGCTCGATAGAGCGGCTCGCGCTGGCCGCGCTTCCACAAAAACAGCAGGAACACCGGTAGCAGCAGGTGCCACAGCAATTCGTACAAACCGATGAGCACGGACAGCCGCCAGCTGTGCGGAAATGGACGGGATGAGGTGCGGGAGGAAGAGGGGGGGGCCATCGGTGGAACGATACGGTACGGGCGGGGGTGCCTGCGCGTCGCTCCAGGGGCTCCGGTCGAAGGCCATTCAGTATAGTTACGCCCTTGGGCAGCCCGCACCGCGCGGCCCGCCTCCCCACACAGGAACACCACCGATGCCCCTTCCCAAGCCGGCCTGGACCGCAGTCATTCCGCTGCGCGCCGGATCCAAGGGCCTGCCCTCCAAGAACATCCGCCCGCTGGCAGGCAAACCCCTGTACCGCCACGCGGTGGACCAGGCTTTGCAGGCTGGCGCACAGCGTGTGGTGATCACGACCGATATTCCCGAGGTGCTGTGGGCCGAACTGCCGAACGAGGTGACGCTGGTGGAACGCCCGCCTGAGCTCGCGGGCGACACCGTGCCCATGGCCCCGGTGCTGCAGCATGCCCTGCACGCGGCCGACTGCCACGGTACCGTGGTGCTGTTGCAAGCCACTTCGCCGCTGCGCCTTCCCGGCGACATCGAAGCCGCGCTTGCGGTGTTCGCTGGTGGTTATTTCGAACTCGTCATGTCGGTCACCAGCGCCGACCGGGGCGTGCTCAAGTGGGGCACGCTGCGCGGCAACCGTTTCCAGCCGCTGTCGGACCCGGCCTATTGCTTTGCCAACCGCCAGAGCCTGCCACCGGTGGTGCGGCCCAACGGCGCGCTGTATGTGCTGAATGCGGAGCGGTTCGTGGCCAGCGGCAGTTTTGTGTCCGAGCGCATCGGCGTGGTGGAGATGCCGGCCGAGCGTAGCCAGGACATCGATTCGCTGGACGACTTTGAACGCTGCGAAGCTGCGCTGGAGGCCGCGCATGGTCAGTGAGATGAACACCGACCACATGGACCTGTATGCCGCACCCACCTGGCAGTGCGTGATGGTCTGCTGGGGCACGAAGTACTCGACCTCGCTCATCAACAACCTGGCGCGCAGCATCGCCAGCAAGGCCAAGTCGCAACCACGCTTCATCCTCATCTCGGATCGGGAGCGGCCCGATCTGGCGGATCGCATTGAGCTGGTTCGATTTCCTGAAGTCTGGCTGCAGGACCGGCTGAAGACCTCGGGCTGTCAAGCCAAGCTGGTGATGTTCGACCACGGCATCGTTCCCACCGACCTGCCTGCCATCTACGTCGACCTCGACACCATCGTGCTGGGCGATCTGGGCAAGGGCCTGGATTTGATGGAGAACCGCCAGACCGTGGCCATCCTGCAGAGCGCGATCATCCCGTTTGGCTGGGTTGGGCGCACGCTGTACCGCTGGACCAACCGCCGCCGTTACGCGCGCGGCAATTCGTCCTTCGTGATCTACCACCCGGCCGAATGCCACTTCATTGCCGAACGATTCAAGGAGTTGCTGGAGCGACACCCCCGACTCGACTTTCGTCCCATGGCGGCCGACGAACGATTCATCAGCTGGGTGGCGCAGGAACACATGGTGCGCATCCCCAACTCGTTCGCTGTCAAGTTTCCTGGCGAGTTCATGTTCTATTGGGGCTTCTGGCTCTACATCAAAGCGCGCTTGCCCTGGGTGCAAGTCCGGCGCAAAGGCTTGGTGGCCGTCACGCTCAACGGCCTGATGATCAAGCCCGAAAAACTGCTCTCGCTGAAAGAGGGCGACGTGATCGTTGACGAAAAATCCCGCAAGCTGATCTGGAGCGAAAAGACGCTCGGCTTCATGCGGTCCAAAATCCAGGCGTTCTACGCCGGCTCCCTGTAAATTCCCGCCGCCATTCGGCAAGAGGCCTCCATGAAAATCGCCCACCGCGACATCTCCCCCAACCACCCCCCGCTGGTCGTGGCCGAAATCGGTATAAACCACGGCGGCAGTCTCGACGTGGCCAAAGGCATGGTGCTGGCTGCGCACCGCGCCGGCTGTGAAATGGTCAAACACCAGACGCATTTCGTCGACGACGAAATGACCGACGAGGCCAAACAGATCTTCCCGCCCAATGCCGACAAATCCATCTGGGACGTGATGGAAGAGTGCGCGCTGTCCAAAGACGACGAGATATCGCTCAAGGCCTACGCCGAGTCGCTCGGCATGATCTACATTTCCACCCCGTTTTCGCGCGCCGCCGCCGACTTCCTCAACGACATTGGCGTATCCGCGTTCAAGATCGGCTCGGGCGAGTGCAACCACGTGCCGCTGATCCGCCACATCGCCAGCTTCGGCAAGCCCATCATCATGAGCACCGGCATGCAGACCATCGACGGCATGCGGCCGTCGGTGAAAGCGCTGGACGACTCGGGTGTGGACTACGCGTTGCTGGAGTGCACCAACCTCTACCCCTCGCCACCCGAGATCGTGAGCCTGCAAGGCATCACCGAGCTGAAGAGCGCCTTCCCGCGTGCCGTCATCGGCTTCTCCGACCACAGCATCGGCCCCGAGATGGCGCTGTCCGCCGTGGCGCTGGGCGCCTGCATCCTGGAGCGCCACTTCACCGACACGCGCTACCGCAAGGGCCCGGACATTTCCTGCTCCATGGACCCGGCCGAACTCAAATTCCTGATCGACCGATCGCGGGAAATTCACACCGCGCTGCACAACCCCAAAGTGCGCACCGCGCCCGAAGAAGACGTGTACCGCTTCGCACGTGGCTCCATGGTGGCTGACCGCGATCTGCCCGCCGGCCACGTGGTCACGCCCAGCGACATCTGGGCACGCCGCCCGGGTTCGGGGGAAATTTCTGTGCAGCACTTCGACCGCCTGGTGGGCGCGAAGCTCACCCGCGCCGTCCAACGCAACCAGCAGCTGCTGTGGAGCGATCTTGACGGTGTGAAGCCGCAAGCGAATTCGTGATGACCAGCCGGCGCCTGCTCTTCGTCACCGGCACCCGGGCCGACTTCGGCAAGCTCGAACCGCTCGCACTGGCCGCGCAGCAAGCCGGCTTTGTCGTGGGATTCTTCATCACCGGCATGCACATGATGCGGCGCTACGGCGAAACACGGCTGGAGGTGAAGCGCTTCCCGGGCGCCGAGTTCTTCGAGTTCGTGAACCAGCGCGAAGGTGACGCGCAGGATTTCATCCTCTCCAAGACCATCCTGGGCTTCTCGGATTTTGTGCACGAACACCGGCCCGATCTGGTGGTGATCCACGGCGACCGGGTGGAGGCGCTGGCCGCGTCCATCGTCTGCGCCATGAAATACATCCCCTCGGCGCACATCGAAGGCGGGGAAGTCTCGGGCACCATCGACGAGAGCATCCGTCACTGCAACACCAAACTCTGTGCGGCGCATTTCGTGAGCTCCGAGGGCGCGAAGCAACGCGTGCTCGCGCTCGGCGAATCGCCCGAGAGCGTCTACAACATCGGCTCGCCCGAACTCGACACCCACGCTCGGCCCTCGGGGGTGACGCTGGCGCAGGTGCAGGAGCGCTACGCGATTCCGTTCGACGACTACGGCATCGTGATCTTCCACCCGGTCACCTCGGAAGCCGACACCATCGGCGCGCAGGCGCAGGCACTGTTCGCGCGACTCGAAGCCAGCGGGCGCCACTTCGTGGTGATATCTCCCAACAACGACCCGGGTACCGAAGACATCTTTGCCGTGCTGGCCAAGCTGCCCAAGGACCGGTTCCGGCAGATACCGTCCATGCGGTTCAACTACTTTTCAGAGCTCATGAAGAACGCGTCGGCCATGGTGGGCACCAGCAGCGCGGGGGTGCGCGAGGCCCCGTTTCTCGGTGTACCCAGTCTCGATGTGGGCACACGGCAGAACCGGCGCGCCAGTGGTGTCTCGATCACGGCGTGTTCGGCAATGGACAAGGGTGTGATCGACGGCTTCCTCAAGGACATCTGGGGACAGCAGTTCCCATCCGACACCAACTTTGGAGCCGGCCATGCCGCCGGCAGCTTTGTGGACGTGCTCAACCGGTCTGACTTCTGGCTGAAGCCATTGCAAAAGGCCTTTGCGGGTGACTGAGTTTCACGTCTTGCGCGCTCGTTTCGAATCCGCCATGGACGGCACCGCCAAGTGCGGTGCCGTGGCCCTGTTGCTCGGCGTTCCCACCTCCATTGCACTGGTCAACATCGGTATTCTGCTGATCCTGATCGGGTGGTTTCTGTCGGGGCGGTGGCGCTGGAAACTCGACGTGATCCGCCACAACCCGATCACGTTGCCAGCGGTGCTGTTGTCGGTGCTGGTGCTGGTCGGCATCACCTACACCAATGCGCCCAGGGCTTACCTCGGACACCACCTGTACGTGTACAGCAAGCTGCCGCTCATGCTGATGCTGCTCACGCTGTTTCACGATCCCCGGTGGCAACGCCGAGGTTTGCTGGCGTTTGCGCTCGGCTCGTTGATCACGGTGGTGAGCACCTACGCCAACATCTGGTTCGAGGTGCCCTGGTCGGATTCGAACAACCAGGGTTTCGGAGTGACCCACCACGTGTTCAACGACTACATCGCGCAGGGCCTGGCCATGTCGTTCTTCACGGCATTGGCGGTTTCGATCGCCCTGGATGCGCGAACCAGTTGGAAGCGATGGGCCTGGGTGCTGATGGCCGTAGTCACTGTCTTCAGCATCACGCACCTGCTGCAGGGGCGCACCGGGCAGGTGGTGTTGCTCGCGATGTTCTGCGCGCTCGCGTGGGTGGCCGCACCCACCGCCTGGCGCGCGCGCGCGTTGGTCTTGGTGGCGCTGGCCACGGTGCTGCTGTTCCTCTCATCGCCTCTGCTCCGTGAGCGGGTCACCTCCATGCTCACCGAGTTCTCTCAGTACACCGACGCTGGAGTGCTCACCACCTCCACAGGCTTTCGGCTCGACATGTGGAAAAACGCGCTGGAGATGTTCATGGCCAGCCCGCTGTGGGGACATGGCACCGCCAGTTACCGCGTGATGACCGAGCAGATCTACACCGACCCCGGCGTGTGTGCTGTCTCGTGTTTCCATCCCCACAACCAGTTCCTGTTCCTGGCTGTGGAATTTGGTGTGCCTGGACTGGTGGCTTACGTCATGCTCATGCAACGCTCGCTCGTGGCCGCCTTTGGGCTGAGCGTGCGTTACCGCAACCTGCTGGTGGCGTTCCTTGCGATCCTGTTTGTGGACAGTTTCATCAACGGGCCCTTCTGGGTGACGACCGAGCGGCATCTATTTGCTTCTGTGCTTCCCCTGCTCATGGCGGGTTGGCGCCTGCCCGCTCAGGCAGCAGGCTTGTCGCCCGCCATGGAGCGCGCGGCATGATCCCTGTCTGGAAAATCCGGCGGGAGCTGGAGACCCTGCGCCAGCAACTGCGGGCCATTCCTGAGCGCCTGATCGGACCTTCTCGTCAGCGCCGCCTCGACAGGCGCTTCCCTGCGGACTACCGCATCCTCAGCGGTGGGGCCGAGCTGGGACGCAAGGTCGCCATTTTTCTGGTTTACCAACCGCGCGGCATGTCGGCGTCGGCCGTGGCCACCTGTCGACATCTGGCCGAGCGCGGATATTCGGTGCTGCTGGTGGCGAATTCTCCGGTGTCCTCGTCCGATGAGGCGGTGCTGGCCCAGTGGGTCTGGCGTTTTGTCGAGCGACCCAACTTCGGGTACGACTTCGGTGGCTACCGCGACGGCATCCGCCTGCTGTGGCACTGGTCGGTGTCGCCGGACAGCCTGATCGTGCTGAACGACAGCGTGTGGTTTCCGTTGGACCGAAATGAAACCATGTTGTCCACCATGGAGGCGTCGCCCGCAGACTTTCTGGGTGCGTTGCGGCATGTGGATCTGCCGGACACCGATACCGAGCACGCCGGGATTTTCCTGTCTTACTTTTTCTTGATCAAGAAGCCGGTGCTGACATCGGATGTGTTCGTCAACTATTGGAACCACTACGTCGCAACCAGCAACAAGCACCTCACTGTCCGGCGTGGCGAGCGCGGCTTTTCCCGCACCTTGTTTGCTGCCGGGGTGAGGAGCGAAGGCCTGTATTCCCGAGACCGCTTCATGACCGAGGTGGCGCAACAGCCTGCAGAGTTCCTGCGCCAGACCTTGATGTACGGTGCCTACACCGACCCGGATCTGGAAAGGCAGCGCGATGCCTTGCTGCAGACCGATGCCACGTCCGAGACCTGGCGCACGCAGGCCATCGACCACATCCGAACGGTGGTGAACAAGCGCAATTTCCACTCGTCGTTCTGCTTCGCCAGCATCCGACTGCTGGGCATTCCCCTGCTCAAGAAAAACAAGGGTGAACTGCAGGTTCGCATGCGCCGTCAGTACCTGCGTGCGGTGAAGGCGGGCGACCTGCCCGCACCCGAGCTGGTCGTGTTGGCCGAGATTGAAGCCAGCACCCGCTGAGCCGTGAGGCTCAGGGTGCCAACAACGAATTGATCGGCAATAAATCCTCAGGCACCAGCTTGCCGCTGGCCTGTTTCAGCCGAAGGCCCCCGAGCAGGACGTTGTACCGTGCTTGGGCCAGGTCGCGTTTGGTCTGGAACAGCTGGCTTTGGGCGTTCAGCACATCGATGTTGATGCGCACGCCCACCTGGTAGCCCAGGCGGTTGGCGTCCAGAGCGCTCTGGCTGGAGGCCTCGGCGGCTTCCAGTGCCTTCACCTGACCCTGACCCGACAGCACACCCAGAAACGCGCTGCGCGTGGCCAAGTCCACGCCGCGTCTGGCGGCTTCGAGATCGGTGCGGGCCTTGTCTTCGAGCGACATGGTCTCCTTCACCCGGTTCTGGATCGCGTAGCCCGCGAACAGCGGCATGTTGAACTGCACGCCGACGCTGACGTTGTTGCTGCGAACGGTGTTTTGGGCCAGGGTCGTCGTGGAGGGCGCGCGAGCCACCTGGTATTGCGCCACCAGGTCCACCGTGGGTTTGTGCCCGGCTTCGGCCTTGCGGGTCTCCAGCTGGGCGATTTCCAGCCCGCGCGTGGCTTGCAGGATGGTCGGGTGGGTTTCGTCGTTGAGCGCCACCCAGGCTCGCGGGTCGGCCGGCAGCAAGGGTGGCAGCACCACCGGCGCGGCCAGCGGCTTGGGGACCACGGAGGCCCTGCCCACGAGCTGGTTGAGGGTGAGCTGTTTCACCCGCAGGTCGTTTTCCGCGGCGATTTCCTGCGCCACGACCAGATCGAAGCCGGCCTGTGCTTCGCGCGAGTCGGTCACGGTCGTGGTGCCGACTTCGAAGTTGCGCTTGGCTGCGGCAAGCTGTTCTCCCACGGCGGTCTTCTGGGCGCGCACAAAGGCCAGTGTGTCGGTGGCGGCCAGCACATCGAAGTAGGCCTGCGTGGTGCGCACGATCAGGTCCTGCTCGGCCAGGGCGAGCGTGGCCTTGGCCACGTCCACCGACAGCAGTGCCTGATCGTTGTTGAGCCTGTTGACCGGGCGGTACAGCGGCTGGCTGGCCGAGAGCGACGCGCTCTGGCTGTTGCTGGTGGTGTCCTGACCGCCGTTGATCTCGCGCCGCGCCCAGCTGGCCGCGGCACCCAGGCCCACCTCTGGCAGCAGACCGGCCTTGGCCTGGTCGGCGCGGAAGAGGTTGGCCTCGTACTGCGAGCGGGCCGACAGGAACGTGGCGTCAAAGCCGCGGGCTGCTTCGTACAGCTCCACCAGGTTCTGCGCTTGTGCGCCCGAAGCGGTACCCAGAGCCAGCCAGGTGGCCACAGCGAGACGGCTGAGGACGCGGGGGCGGGCTGGCGAGAAGCCGGAGGCATGCGGGGCTGCGTTCATGAAGTTCCTTTGAAGCGTCTGGTCCAGATCGAATGCGTGAAATGCGAAGTCAATACAGCGGAACACCGGGGTCTCGCTCCTGCGACCAGGCGTGGATGCCGCCGTGGATGTTCACCACCTGTGTGAATCCCTGGTTGATCAGGAAGTTCGCCACCTGGGCACTGCGCATGCCGTGATGGCACAGGCAGGCGATGGGTTGGTCCCGGTCCAGTTCGGCCAGGCGGTCGGGCACGCTGCGCATGGGGATGTGTCGCAGCTCGAAGCCCTCGGGTTTGACGGACGCGGTCTGCAGCTCCCAGGGCTCGCGCACGTCGAGCACGACCGGCGAACCGCCCGCGGGCATGTCGCTGGCCGCTTGTACAAGCCACTGGTCGAGCTGGCTGGGTGCGATGGCTTTCATGTGTGTCCTTGGCGCGTGGCTGCGATGGTCTTCAGAAACGGAAACGCGAAGGTTCCGGGAAGTTCAAGAGGCGGGGAGCCACCGTGTCCCAGGGCTGTGCGGTCTGGAACGAAGCATCGGCAATGCGGGTGACGATGGTGGCCCGCATCATGGGCTCAAAGCCGACGATGGCGGCCAGGCGGCCACCGGGGGCGAGCAGGGCGAGCAGGGCAGGCGGGATCTCGGCCACCGAGCCGCTGAGCAGGATGGCGTCGAACGGGCCGTTCACACTGCAGGCGGCAAATCCCTGAGCCGCTGCATCGGCGTGCTTGACTTCAACGTTGGCAATGCCGGCGTTGCGCAGGTTCTCGCGCGCGGTACCGGCCAGCACCGGGTCGATCTCGACCGAGACCACGCTGTGCGAGAGGCTGGCCAGCAGCGCGGCCATGTAGCCGCTGCCGCTGCCGATCTCCAGCACCTTGTCGGTGGGCTTGAGGTCCAGATCCTGCAGCAGGCGGGCTTCAACCTTGGGGGCCAGCATGCACTGGCCATCCACGGCGGGGTGGGTCAGGGGCAGCTCCATGTCGGCGAAGGCCAGGGCGCGGTGCGCGGCAGGCACAAAGGCTTCGCGGTGGATGCGCGAGAGCAGCTCCAGCACCTGGGGAGAGAGCACCTCCCAGGGGCGAATCTGCTGTTCGATCATGTTGAACCGGGCGTGGTCAAAGCCGGTGTGGATGGCGGTGGCTGGGGTGGTCGTCATGGAGTGGGCTCCTGGGGGCGTCTGGAAGATGGAAAGGGTTGGCTGGATTTTACGGAGCCGACACCGCCGGCTCGACCGCGGTCGGTCCCATGCCCAGCTTGCGGCGGAACCACTGCGCCAGGTCGTCCATGTAGCAATACACCACCGGCACCACCACCAGGGTGAGCAACGACGAGGTGATCACCCCGCCGATGACGGCCTGGCCCATGGGGGCGCGCTGTTCCGAACCTTCAGTGAGCGCGAACGCCAGCGGCACCATGCCGAACACCATGGCCAGCGTGGTCATGAGGATGGGGCGCAAACGCACCCTTGCGGCCAGCAGCAGGGCCGACTCGCGGTCCATCGGCGCTTCACCGGCCAGACCGTTGCGCGCGCGGATCGCGAAGTCCACCAGCAGGATCGCGTTTTTCGTGACCAGTCCCATGAGCAGCACGATGCCGATGACCGAGAACATGCTCATGGTCGAGCCGAACATGAGCAGGGCCAGCGCCACGCCGATCAGGGTGAGCGGCAGCGCCGTCATGAGGGCCAGCGGTTGCAGGAAGCTCTGGAACTGGCTCGCCAGGATCATGTAGATGAAGATGATGGCCAGGGCGAGCGCCGAGATGGCGTAGCCGAAGGATTCCTGCATGTTCTTGGTGGAGCCGCCGAACTCGTAGCGGTAGCCGGGCGGGAAGGGCGTGGCGTCGAGCACCTGTTTGATCTCGGCGGACACCTCGCCAGCCGAGCGGCCGAACACGTTGGCGTTGATCGACACCTCACGGTTGAGGTTGCGCCGGTTGATCTGGTTGGGGCCGGTGGAAGCCACCACCTCGGCCACCTGGCCCAGGCGCACCACGCGGGCGGTGCCGTCGGCGGCGGTGCCCACCATGAAGGGCAACTGTTCAAGATCACTGGCGCGTTCGCGTCCGCTGGCCGCCAGGCGCACGTTCACGTCGTAGCTCTCTCCGTTCTGCGCGCGCCAGTTGCCCACCGTGGTGCCGGCCACCAGCGTGCGCAGCGCGCCACCCACCGCGGCCACGTTCATGCCGGCGTCCGATGCCAGCTCGCGCCGCATCTTCACGTCCACCGTGGGCTTGTTGGGCTTCACGCTGGCGTCCAGATCGACCAGGCCGACGATGGGGCGGATGCGTTCCATCACCGAGGCGCTCAGGCGCTCCAGCTCGGCCAGGTCGTCGCCCTGCAGCGAGAACTCCACCTGCTTGTTGCCACCCACGGCGTCGAGCAGGCCCACGTGGGTCACGGTGATGCCGGGCACGCTGCGCAGCCGTTCGCGCAGCTGGGCCGACATCGCGTCCGCACTCAGCGTGCGGTCCTTGCGGTCGACCAGTCGCACATACATGCTGGCGTACATGGTGCCCTGGGCGTTGCCCGTGTTGAGCGTGGACAGCGTGTACTTCACCTCGGGGAACTGGCGCAGGATGCCTTCGACCTCGCGCGTCTTGGCTTCGGTGGCCTGCAGCGACGAGCCCACCGGTGTGTGAAAGCTCAGCGAGGTTTCCGAAAAATCGGCCTTGGGCACGAACTCGGTGCCCAGCAGCGGCAGCACGAACAGGCTGCCGATGAAGGTGGCGAGTGCCACACCGAGTGTGGCCAGCTTGTGTTTGAGCGACCAGCGCAAGGTGGTCTGGTAAGTGTCGGCCAGGTCGTCCTGGAAACGGTCGAACCAGCCGGTGACGCGGCCGATGGTTTTGTCATAGAACGTCCGCGGGCCGCCGCCGTGGCCGTGTTTTTCAATCTCCGGGTCGTGCCACACCGACGACAGCATCGGGTCGAGCGTGAAGCTCACGAACATCGAGATGAGCACCGCCGCCACCATGGTGATGCCGAACTCGTGGAAGAACTTGCCGATGATGCCGCCCATGAAACCGATGGGCAGGAACACCGCCACGATGGACAGCGTGGTGGCCAGCACCGCCAGACCGATCTCTTGCGTGCCCTCCATGGCCGCGTTGTACGGCGTCTTGCCCATCTGCACATGGCGCACGATGTTCTCGCGCACCACGATGGCATCGTCGATCAGCAGACCCACCGAGAGCGTGAGCGCCATCAGCGTGATCATGTTGATGGTGAACCCGAACAGGTTCATGAAGAAGAAGGTGCCGATCAGCGCAATGGGCAGCGTGAGGCCGGTGATGACGGTGGAGCGCCATGAATTCAGGAACAGGAAGACGATGAGCACCGTGAGCAGTGCGCCTTCGATCAGCGTGCGGCGCACGTTGTCCACCGACACGCGGATCGGCCGCGAGCCGTCGGCGATCTGCTCCAGGCGGATGCCCGGTGGCAACTCGGCGCGCAGCGTCTCCACTGCGGCCTTCAGGCCGTCGGTCACCGCGATGGTGTTCTCGTCCTGCGCCTTTTGCACCTGCAGCAGCAGCGTGCGCTGGCCGTTGTAGAGCGCCAGGCTCTGCACTTCCTCGGTGCCGTCGTTGACCGTGGCCACCTGCGACAGGCGCACCGCCTGGCCGGCCCGGCGGGCCACGATGATGTCGCCGAAATCCTGCGGGTTCTGCAGGCGCGAGAGCACCTGCACCACGCGCTCGCTCTCACCGGTCTTGAGCGTGCCCACCGGCAGGTCCTGGTTCTCGTTGCGCACGGCGGCGGTGACCTGCTCGGTGGTCACGCCCAGGGCCTCCATGGCCGACGGGTTGAGCTCGATGTTGATGGCGCGCTGCGTGCTTCCCACCAGCGTGACAGAGCCCACGCCGCGCACGTTCTCCAGCCGCTTCTTGAAGGTCTGTTCTGCCCAGGTGGTGAGTTCGACCGCGCTGGGTGTCTTGCCGTTCACGGCCTTCGGTATCACGGCCACCGACCAGATCGAGCGCGCCGCCGGGTCGAAGCGCAGCACGCGCGGTTCTTCCACCTCATCGCGCAGCACCGGGCGCAAGATGCCCATCTTCTCGCGCACGTCCTCGGCCGCCTTGCGTCCGTCCACCGTAAGCTGGAACTCGATGATGACGATCGACGAACCTTCGTAGCTGCGTGAGGTGAGCGTGCTGACGCCGGCCACCGCGTTGACGGCTTCTTCGACCTTCTTGGTGACTTCGGACTCGACGATCTCGGGAGACGCGCCGGGGTAGGCGGTGGTGACCACGACCACCGGAAAGTCGATGTTGGGGAACTGGTCGACCTGCAGGCGCTGGAACGAGAAGAGACCCATCACCACAAAGGCCACCATCACCATGGTGGCGAAAACCGGGTTGCGCAGCGAGACCTGGGTGAACCACATGGCGGGTTGCTCAGTTGTTGGCGGTGGGGGGTGCGCTCAGGCGCACGGCGGTGCCTTCGCGGATCAGGCCAGCCTGCGCGCGCAGGAGCTGCGTGCCGGCTGGCAGACCCTCGACGGCGCGCATGGGCTCTGTGCCCTTCAGGCCAGTGGCACCGGGCTGCAGCGGCACATGCACCACCGCGCCTTCGCGCACCACCTGCACATAGGGCTGCGGCTTGTCGTTGCGCACGGTGGAGGCCGGCACGGCCAGCGCCGTGACCGAACCGATCACGATGTGTCCCTGCGCAAACAAGCCCTGGCGCATGCCGGGCAGCGCGGGCACGCGCAGGTACACCAGCACGCTGCGGCTGGCGGCCTGCACGCTGGGGTTGATGCGCGCCACGGTGGCCTGCACCGGCTCGCTCAGGCCTTCCACGGTCAGGCGAGCCGTCTGGCCCACCTTCACGGCCACGGCATCGGCCGGCGCAATGGCGGCTTCCATCTCGAAGCCCGAGAGGTCGACCACGTCGAGCACCCGCGTGTCGATGCCCACACGCTCGCCGTTCTGCACCAGCCGCGCCGACACCTGGCCTGTCAGCGGTGAGCGCAGCGTGGTATCGGCCAACGACTTGCGCGCGATGTCCAACGCGGCCAAGGCCGCCTGGTGTGTGGCTTCGGCGCTGGAGAGGTTGGCGCTGGCGGTGTCGAGTGCGGTGTTGGAGATGAAGCCTTGGCGCACGAGAGCCTGGTTGTTGTCGAAGGTGCGCCGCGCGATCGTGACCTGCGCCTGCGCCGACTCGGCCTGCCGCATGGCTTGGCGAACGCGCGCCTGTGCTTCGGTGCTGTCGATGCGCGCCACCACCTCGCCGGCTTTGACCGGGTCGCCTTCGCGTTTGGTCAGACCCTGGATTTCACCAGCCGTTTTCGCCTTGATGGCTGCCGTCTGCAGCGCGTCCACCGAACCCGACAGGGCCACGGTCTGGGTGAGCTCGAGGTTTTGCACCGTCACCACGTCGGTGGGCGAGAGCGTGTAGGTGGGTGTCTTCTGCAGCGATTCGGCCGCTGCCATGGCCGCCTCGCTGGTGGCCTTGCGCTTGCCCAGCGCGCGCGTGACGCCCAACGCAATGCCGAGCACCAGGGCAACGAGCAACAACCACTTGATCCAGAAAGACAGCGGGCGGCGTGAGGTCATGGTGATTGTGAAGGGCGGGTCAGACGGACGATGGGGGGGACTGGTGCGCCTGCATGCCGACCAGCAGCAGGTCGACCTGGGCATCGATGAAGCCGACGGGGTCGATCTGCCCGGAAGCTGGGCAGCAGGGCGCCATGGAGTGTTTCCACATCAGCAGGAAGATCATGGGCGCGATCAGGCTGTAGACCGCGTATTCCATGGGCAGCGGTCGGAAATCACCCCGGTCCACACCGCGCTGCAGGATGCGGCGGATCAGGTCGTGCCCGGGTTCGATCACTTCCTGCTGGTAGAAGGCCGCGATCTCGGGGAACATGCCGGCCTCGCTCATCACCAGCTTGGTGATGCCCGAGGCGGGCGTCATGCCGATGCGTTCCCACCACGAATGCATGCAGTAGCGCACCAGCTCGGCGCTGTCACCACTGAATCGTTCGAACTCTTCGTTCCACTCGGTGAAGCGCCCGGCGATGGTTTCGCGCACCACCGCCTTGAACAGCTCTTCCTTGCTCGGAAAGTACAGAAACAGGGTGCCTTTGGAGACGCCGGCCATGGCCGCCACCTCTTCCACACGGGTGGCGGCGAAGCCCTTTTCCACGAACAGCGTGAGCGCCGCGTCCAGCAACTCGCCCGGGCGCGCTTCCTTGCGCCGCGAACGGCGCTGCGGAGCGCACGATTCGAAAGGTGTGGTGGTGTCTGACGCGGGGGGCAAAGGCATGCGGAGAACTCTAATGACCGATGGGTTATTAATGTACTCCACGGTTCCGCGCCGACCGTGTCGCCGGGGTAAAGGCCGGGCCAAGGCCGGCGCTGCGGATCAGCCCAGCTTGATGCCCACGCGGGTGATGCGGTTGGCGTCCATCTCCCGCACGCTCACCTCGGCCTTACCCAGTTGGGCGGCATCTCCTACCACCGGCGGGCGGTGCAGCTCGTTGCGCAGCCATTGGCCCACCGACACATGGGACTCCGCAGGCACCGGCAGACCATAAAAGCCGCACAGGTCTTCCAGCGGCGTGCTGGCGTCCATCACGAAGTCGCCGAACACCAGGCGGGCCTGCTCGGTGTCGTCCAGGTCGGGCAAGGCCACGTGGGTGCGCCGCGCCGCCCAGGCGATGGTGGAGCCCTGCAGCAGCAGCGAGGTCAGCACGACCACAAAGGCCACATTGAAGAAGGTCTGCGCCCCCTGCACGCCAGCCATCACCGGGAACACGGCCAGCACGATGGGCACCGCGCCGCGCAGGCCCACCCACGAAATGAAGGTGATCTCGTGTCGGTTGAATCGGAACGGCGCCAGGCAGAGCCAGACCGAGATCGGGCGCGCCAGCAGCATCAGCACCGCCGACACCCCCAGTGCGGGCCAGATGGTGCGCAGCAGCTCGGAGGGATCCACCAGCAGGCCCAGCAACAGGAACATGCCGGCCTGCGCCAGCCAGGCATAGCCGTCCATGGCCGAGAGCGAGGTGCGCACCTGGCGCCGCGCTCGGTTGCCGGTGATCATGCCCATCAGGTAAACCGCCAGAAAGCCCGAGCCGCCAACCCAGGTGGTGCCCGCAAACACGGCCAGGCCGCCCGAGACGATGAGCAGGGCCCGGATGCCACCGCCACCGTCGGTGCCGCGCCCCAGGCGTTTGAGCAGGCCGGCCATGCCATACCCGCTGGCCAGGCCGGCGATGGTGCCGTAGCCAAACTGTTCCACCAGCGAGCGCACCACGCCCAGGGCGTTGATGCCCTCCGTTTCCCCCGCCATGGCGGCCAGCGCCACCGCAATGAATGTGAGGGTGAGGTAGACCGCCATCGGATCGTTCATGCCGGACTCGATCTCCAACGTGGCGGCCACCCGTTCGTTGAGCTTCACCCCGGACGACTTGAGCAGCGAGAACACTGCGGCTGCATCGGTGGAGCCGACGATGGAGCCCACCAGCAAGGCCAGGGGCCACGAGAGGTCCAGCAAGGCCCAGGCAGCGGTGGCTGTGATGCCGGTACACACCACCACCCCCACCGTGGCCAGCACCAGCGAAGGCTTCAGACCGGTGCGGAAGGTGGTGAGGTCGGTGCGCAGCCCGCCGTCGAGCAGGATGACGGCCAACGCCACGTTGCCCACCCAGAAGCTCAGGCGGAAGTCGTTGAAAACATATCCGCCCGGGCCGTCTTCACCCGCCAGGATGCCGACGGTGAGGAACACCAGCAGGAACGAGAATCCCACACGCGCCGACACCACCCCGGCCAGCACGCTCAGGAACACCAGTGCTGCGGCTCCGAGCAAGGGAAGCGTGAGGAAATCGAGCGACAGGAACATGGCCTGAAGCTAACAGAATCCGTGCCAGCCTCTCTGGCACAGGACACTGTTCAAGGCCTCAGGAGAATGCCTGGATGCCGGTGATCGCGCGGCCCAGGATCAGGGCGTGGATGTCGTGCGTGCCTTCGTAGGTGTTGACCACTTCCAGGTTCACCAGGTGACGCGCCACGCCGAACTCGTCGCTGATGCCGTTGCCGCCCATCATGTCGCGCGCCATGCGGGCGATGTCGAGCGACTTGCCGCAGCTGTTGCGCTTCAGGATGCTGGTGATCTCCACCGCGGCCGTGCCTTCGTCTTTCATGCGGCCCAGGCGCAGGCAGCCCTGCAGGCCCAGGCTGATCTCGGTCAGCATGTCGGCCAGCTTTTTCTGGATCAGCTGGTTGGCGGCCAGCGGACGGCCGAACTGGTGGCGGTCCATCACGTACTGGCGGGCGCGGAAGTAGCAGTCTTCGGCCGCACCCAGCGCACCCCAGGCGATACCGTAGCGCGCGCTGTTGAGGCAGGTGAACGGGCCTTTCAGGCCGCGCACCTCGGGGAAGGCGTTTTCTTCGGGGCAGAACACGCCGTCCATCACAATCTCGCCGGTGATGGAGGCGCGCAAGCCCACCTTGCTGTGGATGGCCGGGGCGCTCAGGCCCTTCATGCCTTTGTCCAGGATGAAACCGCGGATCGAGCCCTCGTCGTCCTTGGCCCAGACCACGAACACGTCGGCGATCGGCGAGTTGCTGATCCACATCTTGCTGCCCGAGATGCTGTAACCGCCGGCCACTTTCTTCGCCCGCGTGACCATGCTGCCGGGGTCGGAGCCGTGGTTGGGTTCGGTCAGGCCGAAGCAGCCGATCCAATGGCCGCTGGCCAGCTTGGGCAGGTACTTCTGTTTCTGCTCTTCGGTGCCGAACTCGTTGATGGGCACCATCACCAGCGAGCTCTGCACACTCATCATGGAGCGGTAGCCGGAATCCACACGTTCCACCTCGCGCGCCACCAGGCCATAACACACGTAGTTCAAGCCCGAGCCGCCGTAGGCCTCGGGGATGGTGGGGCCGAGCAGGCCGAGTTCACCCATCTCGCGAAAGATCGCCGGATCGGTCTTCTCGTGGCGGAAAGCCTCGGTCACGCGCGGAAGCAGCTTTTCCTGGCAGTAGGCGTTGGCCGCCTCACGCACCTGGCGCTCGTCGTCGGTGAGCTGGGCGTCCAGGTGGAACGGGTCTTCCCAGCTGAAGCTGGCTTTGGCTTTGGTGGGGGAAAGCATGGTCGGTGTCTCCGTGTGTTGGGGTGGCAATGCGTGCATTGTCCGTCGGCCATGAATACCTGTCTAATATCGAATAGGTATCCGTCCATACAGGAAAGCTATTCATGGAATTCCGCCACCTGCGCTATTTCCTCGTGCTGGCCGAAGAGCTGCATTTCGGGCGTGCCGCCCAGCGCCTGGCCATCACGCAGCCACCCTTGTCGCTCAACATCCAGCAACTTGAAGCCTCGGTGGGCGCGCAGCTCTTCACCCGCAACAGCCGGGGCGTGCAGCTCACGGCAGCCGGACAGGCGTTTGTGCCGGCAGCGCGTTCGCTGCTGGACCAGGCGGGGATGGCCGCACGCGAGGCGCGCGAGGTGTCGCAGGGCATGCTGGGCAGCTTGCAGATCGGCTTTGCCGGTACCGTGCTCTACCGCGGGCTGCCGCAGATCCTGCAGGGCTTTGCGGTGGACCACCCCAAGCTGCGGCTGGTGTTGCGCGAACTCAGTTCGAGCGACCAGCTCATCGACCTCATGCACGAGCGGCTGGACATCGGCTTCGTGCACACCACGCGCGTGCCCGCCGGTTTCTCCCAGATCCTGGTGTCGAACCAGCCCTTTGTGGCCTGTTTGCCGGCGGACCATGCGCTGGCGAAGCGCAAGCGCTTGTCGTTGGCGCGGCTGCAAGGCGAACCGTTCGCGGTGGTGTCGCGCGCGGTGTCGCCCGATTACCACGAGCGCATCCTGGGGCTGTGTGCCGACGCCGGTTTTTCGCCCGAGATCCGCTTCGAGCTGCGGCACTGGCTCAGCGTGGTGTCCATCGTGTCGCAGGGCCTGGGTTGCGCGTTGGTGCCGGCGGCGCTGCAACAGGCCGGGCTGCCCGGCGCGGTGTTCGTGCCGCTGGACGTGAACACGCCGCCTTACGAAACCCACTGCCTGTGGAAGACCGACAGAGACCAGGCTGCGCTGGGGGCATTTCTGGGCGCGGTGCGTGAAGCGGCGAGGTCGGTACAGTGACGAACTGACTACCCTTGCGTTCACCCTGAGCTTGCCCTTCGACAAGCCCAGGCCGAACGGGGGATGGATCAACACATGGAGAACACGATGAGCGACAAGCAGGTTTTGGTTTTGGGCGGGGGCTGCTTCTGGTGCACCGAGTCGGTGTACGTGGGGGTCAAGGGTGTGATCGACGTGGAGTCGGGCTACAGCAACGGCCACGTGAAGCAACCCAGCTACGAGGCGGTGTGCACCGGTACAACGGGCCACAACGAAGTGGTGCGGCTGGAGTACGACCCCGCGCAGATCAGCCCGCGCGAGATCCTGGAAATTTTCTTCGTGATCCACGATCCGACCACGCTGAACCGCCAGGGCAACGACGTGGGCACGCAGTACCGCAGCGGCATCTACTTCACCTCGCCGGAGCAGCAGGCGGTGGCCCAGGAACTGATCGACGAGCTCACGCGCGACAAGGCTTACGGCAAACCCATCGTGACCGAGGTGGTGCCCCTGGACAACTACTCGGCCGCCGAGGCGTACCACCAGGATTTCTTCGAGCGCAACCCCAACCAGGGCTACTGCATGATGGTGGCCGCGCCCAAGGTGGCGAAGTTTCGCAAGACCTTTGCGCGGTTGGCGAAGTAGCTTGCTCCCAACAAGACAGGCGGGCTCCGCAAGGAGCCCGCCTGTTGTCTTTTTCAAGCCCGTTTACTTGGGCAGCATGACCTTGTCGATCACGTGGATGACACCATTGGACTGGTAGACATCGGCGATGGTCACCATGGCCACACCACCTTTTTCGTCCGTCACGGTGACCTTGCCACCAGTCGACTTGGCCACGAGCGTGCCGCCGGCCACGGTCTTGATCGAGGCCATGCCCTTGCCGTCGGCGATCATCTTGCTGATCGAGGCGGCGTCGAACTTGCCCGAGACCACGTGGTAGGTCAGGATGCCGCTGAGCATGCTCTTGTTCTCAGGCTTGAGCAGGGTGTCCACGGTGCCGGCAGGCAGTGCCGCAAACGCCGCGTTGGTGGGTGCGAACACGGTGAACGGACCTGGACCCTTGAGCGTTTCGACCAGGCCGGCTGCTTTCACGGCCGCCACCAGCGTGGTGTGGTCCTTGGAGTTCACGGCGTTGTCGATGATATCCTTGCTGGCCAGCATGGGGGCGCCGCCGACCATGACTTGCGCAAATGCGCCGAGTGATGCGGTGCCGATGGCCAAGGCCAGAACGGTCTTGCTGAGGATTTGCTTGATCATGAAGTCTCCTGGGGGTTGAAGCCGAAACTGCGGCTGAGACAGATACGCGGCCCGCCCCCCTCCTGGATTCAAGACAGCGGAAAAGACCTTCAGGCGGGTGGGGCGTTGTTGCCTCGCTGCAGCCTGGCGCGCAGCAGCGGCCAGCACACAATCACGGCCAGGCCCAGCAGCACCAGCGCCGCCGCACCGAGCTTCCACCCCGGCAGGGACTCCCCGAGCGACAGGGCAGAAGCGCCCATGCCGAACACCGGGATCAACAAGGCCAGCGGCGTCACGGTGGCCGCAGGGTGGCGCGCCAGCAACCAGTTCCATACCCCATAGCCATACAGCGTGTTGCCCACCGCCTGCCACAGCACGCTGGCCCACACCAGACCGCTGGCCTGTTCCACGGCGGAGCGCATGAGCTGCGGCCCTTCAATGAAACATGAAAGGGCGAACAGCGGCGGCACCGCAAAGAGGCTGCTCCACACCATGAAGTGCAGCATGTTCACCGGCCCGAGCGACTTCACCACCAGGTTGGCCAGCGACCAGAAGAACGCCGCGCCCAGCACCATGCCGATGCCCGCCAGCGTGACGGTGGCGTCCAGGTTGGCTGCGATGACCCCCAGGCCGCCGAGCGCCAGCAGCAGGCCGGCGATCTGGAAGCCACGCACCCGCTCGCCCATCAACCACAAAGCCAGGCCGATGGTGAAGAACACCTGCAGCTGCACCACCAGCGAGGCCAGCCCGGGCGAGATGCTGCTGCGCATGGCCAGGAACAACAAACCGAACTGGCCCACACCCAGCAGCATGCCGAAGGCGGCGAGCTTGCGCCACGGGGCGGTGGGTCGGGGGATGAACAACAGCCAGGGCAGGGCGGAGAGCGCAAAGCGCAGGGTCGCGAGCAGGAGCGGCGGCAGGCCGTCCAGCCCCCAGCGGATCACCACGAAGTTGGTGCCCCAGACGAACACCACCGAGAGGGCCAGCAAGAGGTGGGAGGTGGGCAAGTGGCGGTCCGGGTCGGGGGTGGGGCGCCAGTGTAGCCACGTGCGCCCTACCCGACGTCTGCCGCACAGTCCGTCAGGCGACAGCGCGCGCAGCGCTCACTCGCCGCGCACGGCGGTGGTGAGCGCGCGCGTGTTGAATCGCATCATGTCGAAGTAGGTGGGTGCGACGCCGTCCGCAGCCGAGAGGGAATCGGAGAACAGCTCACCCGACGGCTTCACGCCGGTTTCGCGTCCGATCTGCGCGATCAGACGCGGGTCGGAAATGCTCTCGACAAACAGCGCCTTGATCTGTTCCTGCTTGATCTGGCGCACCAGCCGCGCTACGCCCTTGGCCGAGGCCTCGCTCTCGGTGCTCACGCCTTGGGGTGCCAGGAACTTCACGCTGAAATCGCGTGCGTAGTAGCCGAAGGCGTCGTGAGACGTGATCACCTTGCGCTGTGCCGCAGGGATCGGCGCCCAGGCCGCGCGGATCTCGGTGTCCAGCGCGTCGAGCCTGGCCACATAGGCTCTGGCGTTGCGGTCGTAGGCCTCGCAACCCGCTGCGTCCGCGCGGCACAGGCCTTGGGCAATGTTCTTCACGAACACCTTGGCATTGCCCACGCTCTGCCAGGCGTGCGGGTCGGTCTCGCCGTGATCGTGGCCGCCGTGCTTGTGGTCTTTGTGGTCGTCGTATCCGGCTTCCTTCATCGGCTGGATGCCCTGGCTGACCACCACCTGCTGGCCCTTGTAGCCAGCGGTCTTGAGCAGGCGGCTCATCCAGCCCTCAAAACCCAGGCCGTTGGAAAAGACCACCTGTGCCTGGCCCACCAGACGGGCCTGCGCGGGCGTGGGCTGGAACACGTGGGCGTCGCTGCCCGCGCCGACCAGCACCTCGACCTGGACGCGTTCGCCACCGACCTGGCGCACCAGATCGCCCAGGATGCTGAAACTGGCCACGGCCTGGATGGGCGCCTGTGCGTGCACCAGTGGCGACAGGGTGGCAAGGACCAGGGCTGACAAGGCCAGGAGACGGTGGCGTTGCGGGGCGTTGCATGGATTCATGGCGGGCTTTCGGTTCAGGCTTTGAGGTGGAGGGAGGCGGAGCGCTGGTGGCGCAGCAGGCCGTGCGGCGCGAACACCATGGAGAACAGATAGCCGGCACCGAGGCAGAGCACGATGACCGGACTGGTGGGCCAGTCGGCGTGGTACGACACCAGCAAGCCGGCGGCGCAGGCCAGCAAGGCGAGCGTCACTGCCATGCCGAGCAGTGGCCCAATGCCACGCACCCAGAAGCGCGCTGTGGCCGCCGGCAAAACCATCATGCCCACCGCCATCAGCGTGCCCAGGGCGTGAAAGCCGGCCACGAGGTTGATCACCAGCAGCGCCAGAAAACCGTAGTGGGCCGTGGCGCTCCAGCGGCTGTTGCCGCGCAGAAAACCCGGGTCCAGGCAATCCAGCACCAGCGGGCGGTACAGCACCACCAGCGACACCAGCGTGACCCCGGCAATGCCGCCCAGCAGCGTGAGTGCGGCGCCGTCCAACGCGAGCACGGTGCCAAAGAGCACGTGCAACAGGTCCACGCTGTTGCCGCGGATGGAGACGATCAGCACGCCCAGCGCCAGCGACAGCAGGTAGAACGCGGCCAGGCTGGTGTCTTCGCGCAGCACCGTGTTGCGCGCCACCAGACCCGAGCCCACCGCCACCGCCAGACCGGCGACGATGCCACCGATGGTCATGGCGGTCAGTGAGAGGCCTGCCACGAGGTAGCCGATGGCCGCACCCGGCTGGATGGCGTGGGCCATGGCGTCGCCGGTCAGGCT
>JBBQKZ010000035.1:0-28871 GCA_038327405.1 Burkholderiales bacterium
GGCCTGATGGCCGAGAAGCCCAACCTCGACTGGGTGCTGCCCGATGTGGGCGGCATCCGCTGGCAACAGGCCATCGGCGTGATGGCCGATTCGAAGAAGAAAGCCGCAGCCACGCAGTTCGTGCAGTACGTGCTCTCGCCCGAAGGCCAGGCCGCGCTGGCCACCTCGTCGTGCTACTGGGGCATGCCTGCCAACAGCAAGGCAGCGCTCTCCGCAGCACAGAAAAAGACCCTGCGCTGGGATGAACAGACCGGCTTCATCGCCAAGTCCTACCCCTATCCGTCGCCCAGTGACGCACTCGACAAGGCCATGCAGGACATGTGGCTGTCGGTCGTGCAGAAGAAGTGAGCGTCATCGCCGCAGCGGGCGCATCGGTGAGCGAAGAGGCGGCCGCGCGGCGCAGCGCGGCGCGCGGCCTGCTGCTGGCCGCCCCCGCCCTGCTGTGGTGCGTGGTGTTTTTCTTGTTGCCCTTCGGCACCATGCTGGTGTGGAGCTTCTTCACCGGCGGTGGCCCGGCAGAGGGCGTGGCCAGCCTGGACAACTACCGCCGCTTCTTCACCGACGCCACCTTCACCAGCGCCCTCACCTATTCGCTGGAGGTCACGCTCATCGTCACCGCGCTGTCGGTGCTGCTGGCGTTTCCGCTGGCCTGGGTGATCGCCACGCAGGTCAAGCCTGAGCGCCAGCGCCTGTGGCTCATGTTGGCTGTGCTGCCGTTCTGGACGTCTTACGTGGTGCGCTCCTACGCCTGGCTGCTGGTGCTCTCGCCCGATGGCGTGGTCAACCGCACCGTGATGGCGCTGGGCCTGGCCACCGAACCCCTGGAGCTCGCCTTCAGCCGCGGCACCACGGTGGCCGGCTTCGTGCACTTCTTCGTGATGCTGTGCACCCTCACCATCTACAGCAGCCTCTCGCGGCAAGACCCGCGCCTGCTGATGGCCGCAGCCGACCTGGGTGCCTCGCGCTGGCAGGCCTTCAGCCGCATCACGCTCCCGCTGGCTGCGCCGGGCATCGCCTCGGGCGCCTTTCTCACCTTCGTGGTCACGATCGGCGACTTCGTCACCCCGCAAATATTGGGTGGCAGCAACGAGCTGCTGCTGCCCCAGCTCATCCTGCTGCAGATCACCCGGCGCGGCGACATTCCGATGGCCGCCGCGCTGTCGGTGGTCATGATGCTGTGCGTGACGTTGGCCTATGTTTTGCTCGCGCGCTGGCTCACCGGAGCCCGCAAATGACCGAGCGCAAACCGTGGCTGGCGGCGCTGGTCATGACGCCGTTGTTCATCTTCATCTACCTGCCGGTGGCCGTGCTGGTGCTGTTCTCTTTCCATGCCGGCATGGTACCGGTACCGCCGTTTGAAGGGCCTTCGCTGCAGTGGTACCAGCGCGTGCTCGCCAGCGACAAGCTCACCAGCGCGGGCTGGCATTCGCTGCTGGTGGCGGTGGGTTCGTCGGCGCTGTCCACGCTGCTGGCCACGCTCGCCGCCTGGGGCATGGCGCGCCACCCGGTGCCGGGTCGGCGCTGGCTGGAGGTGCTGATGCTGATGCCGTTGGCCGTCTCTTACCTCGTGATCGGCGTGGGCCTGCTGGTGGCGTTTTCCGTGGCGGGTGTGGACAAGTCGCTGTGGGCGGTGGGCATTGGCCACGTGGTGCTCAACATGCCGCTGGCCTTCGCCGTGGTGTACGGACAGTTCGATGCCCAGCAAGCCCGCCTGGAAATGGCCGCGCGCGACCTCGGGGCCACCGAGTCACAGGTGTTCTGGCGTGTCACGGTGCCGCTGCTCCGGCCTGTGATCCTGGCGGCCTTCCTGCTGTGTGTCACGTTTTCGTGGGACGAGTTCATCGTCGCCTTCCTGCTCAGCGCGTTCGACCCGACGCTGCCGGTGGTGATCCTGAGCCTGCTGCGCACCGGGCTGAATCCACAAACCAATGCGGCCGGAACACTGGTGTTCGTGCTGTCGCTGTTTGCTGCACTCCTGTTTGAACTGATGCTGAAGCAACGCGCCCGAACCGGCGCCCGACCATGACCCAAGCCACCGACCTGTTGATTGAAGACGTGGGCAAGCGCTTTGATGCGTCGGTCGCGCTGGCCTCCGTGTCCTTCGCCGTGCCCGCGGGCACTTACGTGGTGCTGCTGGGCCCCTCGGGCTCGGGCAAGACCACGCTGTTGTCCATATTGGGTGGCTTCACACCACCCAGCAGCGGGCGCGTGCTGCTGGGCGGCAACGACATCACCCGCCTGCCTCCAGCGCGCCGGCCCACCGCCACCGTTTTTCAGGACTACGCGCTGTTTCCCCACCTGAGCATTGGTGACAACGTGGGGTTCGGCCTGTCGATGCGCGGTGTTCCGCGCGCAAAGCTGAATCAGCAGGTGGCCGATGCGCTGCAGCTGGTGGGTCTGGGCGGATTCGAGAACCGCCCCATCGGCGCAGCCTCGGGCGGTCAGCGCCAGCGCATTGCCCTGGCGCGCGCACTGGTGATCGACCCCGTTGTGCTGCTGCTCGACGAGCCCTTGGGCGCGCTCGACCTGAGCCTGCGCCGGCAAATGCAGGAAGAGCTGCGGCGCATCCAGCGCGCACAGGGCCGCACCTTCGTGCACGTGACACACGATCAGGAAGAGGCCATGGCCATCGCCGATCTGGTGCTCATCATGAACAACGGCCGCATTGAAGACATGGGCCCGCCGCAGCGGGTGTATGAGCGGCCTCGCACACGTTTCGCCGCCCGTTTTCTCGGTGAGAGTTCGGTGGTATCGGGTTCGTTCGTGGGTGAAGCGGTGGCGTCGGTGGCGCTGCGGCCCGAAGCGCTGGTGCTCGGCGTTGCCGCCAGCGGCGACCGCTCCCTGGGCATGTGCGAGGTGTTGGATACGGTGTACCAGGGCAGCTTCGTGCGGGTGAACCTGTTGCACCGCGCCAGCGGCGAGCACCTGCTGGCCAAGAGCGATCCGCGCGCCCTGCCTGGCGGTCAACCGCCCGCACCGGGTGACCACATCGACGTGGCGGTGCGCCCGCACGGCATCGTGCCTCTTGAGGACTGAACATGCACACCCACCCCGATCAGCACGAATGCCCGCAATGCCGCGCCGAGGACTGGTACCGCGTGAGAGCGCAAGACCACGGCATCACGCACATCGACGAGCACCACATCGACCCCTTCTACCGCTGCAACATCTGGCATGTGCGGGGCCGCGACCGCGACCTGCTGATCGACTCCGGCATGGGCGTGGTGAGCCTGGTGGGACAGGTGCCCTGGCTGCGCGAACGCGAGGTGCTGGCCGTGGCCAGCCACGCGCACTTTGACCATGTAGGCAACCACCACGAATTCGCCCACCGCGCCTGCCACCCGGCCGAGGCGCACATCCTGGCCGAGCCGCGTGGAGACTGGAACCTGGCCGACCGGTTCGCCATCGTCGACATGTTCACGGCGCTGCCCCCGGGGGGTTACGAGCAATCGGCCTACAAGGTGCAGCCGTCACCCGCCACACAACTCGTGGAACACGGCGATGTGATCGACCTCGGCGACCGTGTGTTCGAGGTGCTGCATGTACCGGGTCATTCGCCCGGCAGCATTGCGTTGTGGGAAGCAAAAACCGGCGTGCTGCTCTCGGGCGACGCGGTGTACGACGGCCCGCTGGTGGACGACGCCTACCACTCCGACCTGCCGGTCTATCTGCAGACGATGGAGCGGCTGTCCACCCTGCCCGTGACGGTGGTGCACGGCGGGCACTTCGGCAGCTTCGGGCGCGAGCGTTTCAAGGCGCTGATTGCCGACTTTGTGAAGAGCCACTCTTCAGCCGCGGGCTGAACACCAGCAGGCTCAGTATCTCGAACAGCATCTGCGCGCCCACCTGGGCCGAGTTGGTGCTGGGGTCGTACTGGGGCGCCACTTCCATCACGTCCCCGCCAACGAAGTTCAGGCCCTTCAGGCCATGGAGCAACTCCAGAGCCTCGCGGGTGGTGAGACCCCCGATCTCTGGCGTGCCGGTGCCAGGTGCAAACGCGGGGTCCAGGCCGTCCACGTCGAACGACAGGTAAGTGGGTCCGCCGCCCACCACCTCGCGCGCCAGGCGCACGATCTCTGGCATACCCAGGCGGTTGATGTCCTCGGCGTGGATCACCGTCATGCCCGAGGCCTTGGAAAATTCCCACAGGTACTCGGCCGATCCACGAATGCCGATCTGGATCGTGCGCTTGGGATCGAGCACCCCGTCGAGTACGGCATGGCGGAACGGACCGCCGTGGTGAAACTTGCTTTGGTCGAATTCACCACCCGTGTCGCAATGCGCGTCGATGTGAACCATGCCCACCGGGCCACTTCTGCCCACGGCCTTCAGGATCGGGTACGTGCACGAATGGTCACCGCCCACGCTCAGCGGCACCACGCCCGCATCCATCACCTTGTGGTACCAGCGCTCGATGTCTTCCATGCACATAGGTAGCGAGAAACGGCTGCGAAACGGCACGTCGCCCACGTCACCCACGCGCAGCTCCTTCACCGGAACACAGTCGAGCACATGGTTGTAGGGACCGATGCGCTCGATGGTGCGCAGCGCGCGCGGGCCAAAGCGGGCACCGGGCCGGTTGCTCACGCCCAGATCCATGGGGGAGCCCATGAGGGCCACCTGCAGGTCGCCAAAGTCGGGGTGGGCGGCGTCCACCGGGTGGTGCGGCGCCCCCAGCAGCGTGGGCACACCCGCGTAGGGCGCCACGCGTGTGCCGCCCTCGGTGAAGATGATGTCGGTGACGCGCTTGAACCGGGGATCGCGGGTCTCGGTGGCGTCACCGCTGAAGCGCTCGCGCAAGGATTGCAGTTCGGATTCAGTGAGGGGCATGGGCAGCAATCGGTCAGTGGCCAGGAGCGGTCCTGTTGATTTGGAGTGTCGGGCAGTAGAAGCACTGCTTCAATGGGTTCTCGTCAATGTTCAGATCGATACGCTCCCACACGGGCCAGTGCTCAGGTTCAACCCCCGTGCTGGGGCTGCAGCAGCGGCACCCGGTTGATGGCCATGGCGGCCGCGGCCGTGCGGGTCTCCACACCGAGCTTGGCGTAGATGCGCTCCAGGTGTTTTTTCACCGTGGCCGGGCTGGCGCCGATGATGTCGCCGATGTCGCGGTTGATCTTTCCCTTGACCACCCAATACAACACCTCGGCCTCGCGTGCGGTGAGGCCGAAGGCGCCGGCCACGCTGGAGAGCACGCTGGCGTCGGAAGTTTCCTGCATCACGATGAGCCAGTCGCCACCGGCGTCGGCTTCTCCATCTTCATCGCCCACACGCTGATGCAGCCGGAAGGTGAGGCGTCGTGGGCCGTTCTCCAGCGTGAGGCGGGGCGGTTCGCGCTGCTCGCTGGCCCCACCCGATCCACCCAGGCCACCCAGGTTGCGGCGCAGCCACTGCAGCACCTCCGGTGGCGTGGTGGGTGACTCGGTGCCGCAGTAGTTGCGCAACAGATCACGCGCCAGCGGGGTCTGCCACATCAGGCGGCCGTCGCTATCGCGCACGGTGATGGTGGCGTAACCGAACGCGTCGAGCGCGTTGCGCGCCTGGCTGCGCTCCACCGCGCCCTGGCGCACATGGCGCGCGGTGCGCAGGTGCACGCCCATGCGCGCCATCACCTCGCGCGGCTTGATGGGTTTGGTCACGTAGTCGGCGCCACCCGCATCGAGCGCGGCCACCAGATGCTCGGTCTCGGTCAGGCCGGTCATGAAGATGATGGGAATGTGCGCCGTGGCCGGCTGGGCCTTGAGCCGGCGCGCCACCTCGAAACCGTCGATGCCGGGCATCACCGCGTCGAGCAGCACCACGTCGGGCAAGGCCTGCGCGGCGCGGCGGATGGCGCTCTCACCGTCGAGCGCCACCAGCACGGTGTAGCCCGCGTCGTCGAGCGCGTCGTGCAGCGGCGCCACGTTGTCGGGCACATCGTCGACGATCAGCACGATGAGTTGGACGGACTGTTGCAGCACGAACTCAGACATGGCGTTGCAGCAGTTGCTGTTCGATGGCGTCAAAGCGGAACTCGCGCGCGAGTGTGCGCAGCTGCTGCGCAAACACGGCCTGCTCGGGGTGGTCCTGCACCCAGTCGTCGAGCCACTGCACGATGCCCTTGTAGTAGCCCAGGCGCACGAGTTCGAGCAGCGGTTCAAACTCGCGCCCGCTGGTGACCTCATGCGTCGGCCGTGCGGGGGGAGCGGCCGCCGTGACGACGGTGCGCTCTGCCGGGGAAAGTTCGATCCACACCAGCTCCAGGCGCTGGCCCAGCCAGGCGAGCAGGTCGTCGCGGCGCACCGGCTTCACGAAAAAGTCTTGCGGCCGGTGGCCCAGGTCGTTGTCCAGCCCCTTGTCGAAGGCGTTGGCCGACACGATGGCCAGCGGTACGACGCCCCAGCCGTTGGCACGCAGCCGGCGCATGGTTTCCCATCCGTCGATGCCGGGCATGGCCAAGTCCATGAACACGGCGTCGGGTGCGCCAGCGTCACCGGGCTGGAGGCCACCGAGCAGGCCCAGGGCGTCCAGGCCACTGGTGGCCAGCATCACCTCGAAGCCCAGCGGCGCCAGCCAGCGCTGGATCAGTTCGCGGTCGGCCTCTTCGTTGTCCACCACCAGCACACGCCGGCGCGCGCCCTCGTAGCCCGCGTGGCCGGGCAAGGCCAGCGGACGTGGCAGCACCGCGCCGTGCACCTCGGGCAGGAAGAGGCGCACGGTGAACACCGAACCTTCGCCCGGTGCGCTGCGCACGGTCATTTCGCCGCCCATGAGATCGGTCAGCATCTTGGCAATGGTGAGGCCCAGCCCGGTGCCGGTGGACGGACCGGACGCAGCCTCGTTCTGCCCGCGCGCGAACGGCTCAAACACGCGCTCCAGGTCTTGCGCGCGCATGCCGGGGCCGGTGTCGTGCACCTCGAACTGCGCCATCTCGCGTGCATGCGTCACGCGCAGGCGCACCTGGCCCACCTGGGTGAACTTCACCGCGTTGCCCAGCAGGTTGATGAGGATCTGGCGCAGGCGTTTTTCGTCGGCGCGCACGGTGTCCGGCAGGCGGCTGCCGGTCTCGAACACGAAGCGCAGGCCCTTGGCGCTGGCCTGCAACTCGAACATGCCCGCCACCTCCTGCATGGCGCCGGCAAAGGCCATGGGCCGCACCTCAAGCGCGAGCTTGCCGGACTCGATGCGCGCGATGTCCAGCGTGCCCTCGATCAGCGAGAGCAGGTGCTCACCACCGCGGTTGATCACGCGGATGGCCTGCGCGCGGTGCGGTGCCATGCCGGTGTCTTCCTGCAGCAGCTGCGCATAACCCAGGATGCTGTTGAGCGGGGTACGCAGTTCGTGGCTGATGGTGCTGATGTAGCGCGTCTTGGCCTGGTTGGCGTGTTCGGCGGCCAGGCGCGCCTGTTGCAGGGCTTCGTCGGTAAGGCGGTGGGATTCGATCTCCTGCATGAGCAGGCGCGTCTGCCGGTTCGACTCTTCCTGCGCCACCTCGCGGCTTTTGTGCGCCAGCACCAGCCACCAGGCGACTGTGGCCGTGATGAGCAGCAGAACGGCATACACCCGCACGAAGCCCGAGCGCAACGCAGCATCGAGCAAACCGTCGTTGGCCGACAAGCCCATGCGCAGCGCCAAGGCCTGCACCTCCTGCCGGTACAGCAAGCCGAGCACGGCAGCCAGCACCGGCGCCATCACCAGCATGAGCAACAGGTAGTGGGCAAGTCCCGCCTCCAGATACGGCCAGATGGAACGTGGCAACACGCGGCGCAATGCGCCCATCCACTGCTCGGAGAGTTTGGCGTGCGGTTTGCAGAGGTCGCCGCAGCGCGCGTCGAGCGTGCAGCACAGCGAGCAGATGTGGCCCTGGTAGGCCGGGCAATGGGCCATGTCCGGGCCCTCGTATTCACGCTCACAAATGACACAGCGTTGAACGGCGTGAAATGCCTTCACTCCCTCTCCCTCCGGGAGAGGGCGGGGGTGAGGGCTCGCGCCCAAACCTGCATCGAACTCGGGAGGCATTTCCGAGCGCCGAGCAATGTAGTACCGCCCTTGCGTGGCCCATGCAATCACAGGAGCCGTCACAAAGGCCGTGACCATCGCAATCACCGCCGAGAAGGCTTCTGCCGTGGGCCCCATGAACCCCATGTGCGCGGTGATCGACAGCACAGACGCCAGCACCATCGCTCCCACCCCCACCGGGTTGATGTCGTACAGATACGCCCGCTTGAACTCGATGCCCTTGGGGCTCCAGCCCAGCGGCTTGTTGATCACCAGGTCGGCCACCACCGCCATGATCCAGGCGATGGCAATGTTGGAGTACACGCCCAGCACCTGGCCCAGCGCCTGGAACACGTTCATCTCCATCAGCATGAAAGCGATGAAGGTGTTGAACACCACCCACACCACGCGCCCGGGGTGGCTGTGGGTGATGCGCGAGAAGAAGTTGCTCCAGGCCAGCGAGCCGGCGTAGGCGTTGGTCACGTTGATCTTGAGCTGCGAGATCACCACGAAAATCGCCGTGGCTGCCACCGCCCAGCCGTAGTCGGCGAACACGTACTCGTAGGCGGCCAGGTACATCTGGTTGGGGTCCACCGCACGGTCGGGTGGCACCATGTGGCTGATGGCCAGGTAAGCGAGCAGCGCGCCGCCGAGCATCTTGAGAACACCCAGAATCACCCAGCCCGGGCCCCCGGCCAGCACGCCGGCCCACCAGCGCAGTCCCTTGCCCGGCTCCTTGGCCGGCATGAAGCGCAGGTAGTCGGCCTGCTCGCCCATCTGGGTGATGAGCGCGATGCCCACGGTAAGCGCCGCACCAAACAAGTGCCAGTCGAACTGCGCACCCGCACCGGATTCGCCCCCATACCGCACCACGTTGGTGAAAGTTTCAGGCGCCATGACCAACACCGCCCCAAAAGGGACCACCATCATCACCAACCACAGCGGCTGGGTCCACACCTGAAACCGGCTGATCACCGACACCCCATGCGTGACCAGCGGGATGACCACCACCGCGCAAATCAGGTAACCCCAGGCGGGCGGGATGTCGAGCGCGAGCTCCAGCGCATAGGCCATCACCGCGGCTTCGAGCGCGAAAAAGATGAAGGTGAAGGTGGCGTAGATCAGCGAGGTGATGGTGGAGCCGATGTAGCCAAAGCCCGCGCCGCGCGTGAGCAGGTCCATGTCGACCCCGTAGCGTGCGGCGTACACGCTGATGGGCAGGCCCGCGAGGAAGATGATCAAACCGGTGCACAGGATGGCCAGCGCGGCGTTCACAAAGCCGTACTGCACCAGCAAGGTGGCGCCCACGGCCTCCAGGATGAGGAAGGAGGCCGCACCGAACGCCGTGTTGGCGACCCGCCATTCACTCCACTTGCGAAAGCGCTGCGGCGTGTAGCGCAGCGCGTAGTCTTCCATCGTCTCGCTGCCGACCCAGCTGTTGTAGTCGCGGCGCACGCGGGTGATGCGCTGCGGCGCGTCCATCCCGGGCTCCTGCCCTGCGGGGTAGGCGGGAGCGGTGCGGATGGGGACGATGGGGATGGTTGTCACGCGTCATTTGTGCAGCTTTCGTGCCACGTGGCAGAGCCAGGCCCTTCGGGGCACGGGAATTGCTGACTCCACCACCAAAGCACCACCCGGGACACACGCACCGCCATGGAACTCACGCCTCGAGAAAAAGACAAGCTGCTGATCTTCACCGCGGCCCTTCTGGCCGAGCGGCGTCAGGCACGCGGCTTGAAGCTCAATTACCCCGAGGCCGTGGCGCTGATCAGCGCGGCCGTGATGGAAGGCGCGCGTGACGGCAAGACCGTGGCCCAGCTCATGAGCGACGGCCGCAACGTGCTCACCCGCGCCGACGTGATGGAGGGCATCGCCGAGATGATTCCGGACATCCAGGTGGAAGCGACCTTCCCCGACGGCACCAAGCTCGTCACCGTGCACCAGCCCATTCCCTGACCCCTCTTCGAAAGCTCCCATGCGCGTGACCACCGCCCCCCTCGCCACTCTCGTTGCCATCGCCGCGTTCTGCGCTCCCGCCCTGGCCCACGAAGGCCACGGCCTGCCGGGCTCCCACTGGCATTCCACCGACACCCTGGGCTTCATCGGCGTGGTGCTGGCCATTGTGGTGGCACTGTGGTGGTCCAGCGGCAAGCACTGAAGGATGCAACCATGATCCCCGGCGAACTCTTCACCGACGAGGGTGAACACGTCCTCAATCCCGGCCGGCGCACGTTCACCCTGGTGGTGAAGAACGGCGCCGACCGCCCGATCCAGGTCGGCTCGCACTACCACTTTGCCGAGGTCAACGGTGCGCTCGACTTCGACCGCAGCGCCGCGCGCGGCATGCGGCTGAACATCGCCAGCGGCACGGCCGTGCGCTTCGAGCCCGGGCAGCAGCGCACGGTGGAACTGGTGGAGTACGCGGGCGACCGCATCGTCTTCGGTTTCCGTGGCTTGACACAAGGGAAGCTCTGAGCATGGCCACGATTTCAAGAAGCGCCTACGCCAACATGTTCGGCCCCACCGTGGGCGACCGCCTGCGCCTGGCCGACACCGGTCTCATGATCGAGATCGAGAAAGACTACACCCTGGCCGCGGGCGGCTACGGTGAAGAGGTCAAGTTCGGTGGCGGCAAGACCATCCGCGACGGCATGGCGCAATCACAACGCACGCGCGCCGAGGGAGCAGTCGATACCGTGATGACGAACGCCGTCATCGTCGACCACTGGGGCATCGTCAAGGCCGACATCGGTCTGAAAGACGGCCGCATCGTCGCCATCGGCAAGGCCGGCAACCCCGACACGCAACCCGGCGTGGACATCATCATCGGCCCGGGCACCGAAATCATCAGCTGCGAAGGCAACATCGTCACCGCTGGAGGCATCGACAGCCACATCCACTTCATCTGCCCGCAACAGGTGGACGAAGCCCTCACCTCGGGCATCACCACCATGCTCGGTGGCGGCACCGGCCCGGCCACCGGCACCTTCGCCACCACCTGCACGCCCGGCCCCTGGCACATCGAACGCATGCTGCAGGCTGCCGACGGCCTGCCGATGAACCTGGGCTTTCTGGGCAAGGGCAACGCCAGCCTGCCCGCCCCGCTGCACGAGCAGATCAACGCCGGCGTGATCGGCCTGAAGCTGCACGAAGACTGGGGCACCACACCGAGCGCCATCAGCAACTGCCTTGATGTGGCTGAAGACACCGACACCCAGGTCGCGATTCACTCCGACACGCTCAACGAGTCGGGTTTCGTGGAAGACACCATCGCCGCCACCAAGGGCCGAAGCCTGTGCGCGTTCCACACCGAAGGCGCTGGCGGCGGACACGCGCCCGACATCCTGCGCGTGGTGGGCGAGGCCAACTTCCTGCCCAGCTCCACCAACCCCACCATGCCCTACACGGTGAACACGCTCGACGAGCACGTGGACATGCTCATGGTGTGCCACCACCTGGACGCCGGCATTCCCGAAGACCTGGCTTTTGCCGAGAGCCGCATCCGCCGCGAGACCATCGCGGCCGAGGACATCCTTCACGACATGGGCGCCATCAGCATGATGAGCAGCGACAGCCAGGCTATGGGCCGTGTGGGCGAGGTCATCATCCGCACCTGGCAGGCGGCTGACAAGATGAAAAGCCAGCGCGGCAGCCTGGCCGGGGATGGCCCGCGCAACGACAACTTCCGCGTCAAACGCTACATCGCCAAGTACACGATCAACCCGGCCATCGCGCACGGCATCTCGCACATCGTGGGTTCGCTTGAAGTCGGCAAATGGGCCGACCTCGTGGTGTGGAAGCCCGCCTTCTTCGGCGTGAAGCCCGCACTCATCTTGAAAGGCGGCAGCATCGCGCTGGCCGCCATGGGCGACCCCAATGCCTCCATTCCCACGCCGCAACCGGTGCACTACCGCCCGATGTTCGCCAGCTTCGGCGGCGCCATGGCCAAGAGCAGTCTCACCTTCGTCTCGCAGGCCGCGCTGTCCGCTGGTGTGGGCGAACGCTACGGCTTGCGCAAAACACTGGATGCGGTGAAGAACTGCCGCAGCGTGACCAAGACCAGCATGGTGCACAACAGCCTGCTGCCGAAGATGGAGATCGACCCGCAAACCTACGCGGTGCGCGCTGACGGTGTGCTGCTCACCTGCGAGCCCGCCACGCGCCTGGCCATGACCCAACGCTACTTCCTGTTTTGAACAACGCTGCCATGCTGCAAGCCTCCAAACTCATCCCGCAAGGCCAGGGCCTGGCCCGAACCATGGTGCAGCGCGCTGCGCACCTGGAGCTGGACTGGGACGTGCGCCAGAAAAGCCGCTTCGACACCGTGGCTTCCGACGAGCGCCACGTGGGCGTGTTCCTGCCGCGCGGCACGGTGGTGCGCGGGGGCGACGTGCTCGTCACACAAGACGGCTCACTCCTGCGCGTGGTGGCCGCGCCCCAGCCGGTGCTGCGCATCACCGCCTGCCCCGACCACCCGGCCCACGAGCAGGCCTTTGACCTGATGCGCGCGGCCTACCACCTGGGCAACCGCCATGTGCCCATCGAGCTGCAGCCCGACCACCTGAAGATCGAACCCGACCATGTGCTGGCCGACATGCTGCGCGCGATGCACCTTACGGTGGTGGAAATGCGCGAACCCTTCGAGCCCGAGGCCGGGGCTTATGGCGCGCACCACGCCGCCGCGCCTGGCCATGTGGAGCATGGACACGCCCACGGGCCATCGCATGCGCACGACCATGCCCATGCCCACGGACCTGACCACAAACATGCCCACGGCTGAGCCCGGGGCCGCGCCGCGTTCGGCCGCCAGCCTGCTGCAGATCCTCTGGCTCGCCTCGCCCGCCCTGCCGGTGGGTGGCTTCTCGTATTCCGAAGGTCTCGAATCGGCGGTGGATGCGGGGCTCGTGCGCGACGAATCCAGCGCCGCCGCCTGGCTCACCGATCAGCTGCACCTGGGTCTTTCCCGCAGCGACCTGGCTGTGATCGCGCAGGCCATTCCCGCGTGGCGCGCGAACGATCTGGCCCGCATCACCACCCTCAACCACTGGGTGCTGCAGACCCGCGAGACGCTCGAATTCCGCCTGCAAAGCGAACAGATGGGCCGCTCGCTGCTGGAATGGGCACGCCAGCTCGGCGAGCTGGGCACCGGCGTGTTCGAACAGTTGCACAGCGCGCGCCTGGACCCGCCCACTTACCCCGTGGCCTGCGCCTGCGCAGCAGCCTGCACCGGTGCCAGCGTGCACGACAGCCTGGTCGGCTACGCCTTCGGCTGGTGCGAGAACATGGTGCAGGCGTCCATCAAGTCGGTGCCGCTGGGCCAGAGCGCCGGGCAGCGCATGCTGGCGCGCCTGGCGCAGCAGATACCCGCCGTGGTGGACCACGCCATGGCCCTGCATGACACCGACCGACAAGCGTTCACACCGCTGCTCGCCATCCACTCCGCCCGCCACGAAACCCAGTACTCACGACTGTTCCGCTCATGACCCCTCTGCACCACATTCCCCGCCGCACCAAACACCTGCCGCCCCTTCGCGTGGGCATCGGTGGCCCCGTGGGCTCGGGCAAGACCACGCTGCTGGAAATGCTGTGCAAGGCCATGCGCGACCGTTACGACCTGATCGCCATCACCAACGACATCTACACCAAGGAAGACCAGCGCATCCTCACCGTGAGCGGCGCGCTGCCGGCCGAACGCATCATGGGCGTGGAAACCGGCGGCTGCCCGCACACCGCCATCCGCGAAGACGCCTCCATCAACCTGGAGGCCATCGACCGTATGTTGGGCGAGTTCCCTGATGCCGATGTGGTGTTCATCGAAAGCGGTGGCGACAACCTCGCCGCCACCTTCAGCCCCGAACTCAGCGACCTCACCATCTACGTGATCGACGTGGCCGCGGGCGAGAAGATCCCGCGCAAGGGTGGCCCCGGCATCACCAAGAGCGACCTCTTCGTCATCAACAAGACCGACCTCGCCCCGCACGTGGGCGCCGACCTCGAAGTGATGAAGGCCGACACCGCGCGCATGCGGCCGGACAGCGTGCGCCGCCCATGGGTGATGACCAACCTCAAAACATTGGCCGGTGTGGACGAGGTGGTGCGATTCATCGAGACGCGCGGCATGCTGCCCAAAACACAGCCCGAATCAGCGGCACTGCCCGCCTGAGAGCGCAGGCTAAAATCCACGCGTTGCAACCGCATCCGGAGACGTGGGTGAGTGGTTTAAACCAGCAGTCTTGAAAACTGCCGACTCGCAAGGGTCCGTGAGTTCGAATCTCACCGTCTCCGCCAAAGAATTCAAGGGCCTTGAGCAATCAAGGCCCTTTTTTCTTGCCCGGACGTGCATGCCGCAGGCACGCGAAACACCCGCTTGCAAACTTTCAGGCTCACCCTCTTCAAATGCGATTTATTCTCATTTAACATGAGGCCAGCAAGCCACCCCCGGTCCTTCACCACCCGCAAGTTCTGACCGGCAGCCAGCACCGCTCCCGCCCGGGAGCGACATCCAAACCCTTGTCTGGAGACCGCTGTGAACACCGAACCCGAACTGCACGAGGACGAAGAACACCTGATGCCCTGCGCCGAAGCCATGCTGGCCGGCACGCTGGCGCTGATGACAGGCCATGCCCAGAGCCCCTGCGCCACGCAGCGCGACCTGATGGGTCGCAAGATCCGATCCAACCTGTTTTTCCTGAGCCAGCACCCGGGACTCTCGACCCCCTTTCGAACGGTCATTCAGCGCATGCACCAGCACTGGGACGTGTTGCTGAAGGCAAACGACGGAACTGTCGAGCGGACCATGTTGAAGACCGACGATCTGTTGCCCGAGCGACGCCTCTGGCACACCACGGCTTCGCTGGTGCAATGAGCGCGCGCACCTCAGGCGTGGTGCAGGAACATGCTGTGCTGTGCCGGCACCTGGGTGGTGTTCAGGAGCGGGTGTCGACCCTCATGCGGGAGAAGGACATGGCGCTGAAGGCCCTTGCACGCGAGGTCGTGCAGTTGCGGGGCCAGTTGCTGGTGGCCCACACCTCGCAGCTGTGGGGCATGCAGACCAGCCCCGCTCAAGACCTGGAGGCGGCACGCAAGGTGATCTGCCAGACAGGCTGCGTGGGTCATGCACATCCCTGGCTGTCAGACGACGGCCAGTGCCTCAGGAGTGGGCGGGTTTGTGATGGGGGCGGTGGCTGAGAGCTGCAGGTGCTTCAGCGAACGCCGGAGAGCACTGCGCCGCGGCTGGCATCCACGGTGGCCAGCGTCAGTTGAGACCTACCAGTCACAGGAGAAACAAAGGCAATGCCGGTCGTCGTCAATCCTTGCACGCCCGTTGCACATCCACCAGTTCCGTTGGTGACCGAGACCGTGAAGACATTCTTGCCTGAGGCCCGGGGTTGGAAAAAGCCGGTGAACGAGCATGTGGCCGGGTTAGGCACGTTGGTGGGAACGGCAGCTGGCCCGCCGGTGAACGTGCCATTGCTGGCCACGACAAGATCGTATTGGTCGTCAAACACGCCTTCAACGAACCATGTGCCCTGCACGTCCGCCAACGCAGCCGCCGTGGCGTAGGAATAGGCCGGGGCAACCAGTGCAGCACTGTTGAATGAGACCGTTCTGCTCGAATCGTTGATCGTTCCGGAGATCGATTTCGCCGCTGGGTTGTAGTTGGCAAGCACGGCTGCGGTCGTTGCGGCAGCTCGCGAAAAGTAGCGCGCGTTGCCGGCAACGAAAAGAGCTCCATTGGATGAGCCTGTGCCCTGCACAAAGCCCTGGACGTCCAGCGCACCACCATTCGGGGTTCCGTAGATGTTCCAGAACTGTCCGTTCTCCAGAACCAGCAGTTGGAAGGCTGTGCTGTTGTCAGGCAACGCCGCGCCCGTCACGCTCAGCGAACCTGCGTAGTACCCCTCAGCCGACGGCCCCGACGGGGAGCCAACAACGTCATTGCCTCCACCGCCTCCACCGCCGCCGCAGCCCACGACTCCGGCCAAAGCCACCAGCGACACCGCCCACAGTGCAACACGTTTCATGACGACTCCATCCTTGAACCAAGACCGCTTCCGCCCAACCCTTCAGGCGAATACAGGGCATGGTATCGGCAATGCGGCTGACCCACTGTGCGGTAGCGCTCAATTGCCCTGAAACGCGCATTGGTTCACAAAGGGAACCAACAACAAAAAACGGGCCCGTAGGCCCGTGGTTGTGACTTGCATGGGGTTCCGTCATCACTGACGGGTCATCTGGCCAACCTTCATGCCGTCGGCTGCGCGCAAACCAGCCTGGCGGATTTGCTCGGCCTGCTGCGGAGTGGCCACCTTGAAGGACTCGCCCTCGCGCACTTCAAGCAGACCCAGTCGGCTTGCTTCTGCGGTCTCGGCAACAACTTGCGCGCGGGTCTTGCCCATCTGGGTCGGCTGGGCCGGGTAGTTGGAAGGCTGGATCTGGTTCAGCAGCAGACCGCTCTCGTTGTTGGCGAGCACATTGCCGGTGCGAACGGCTTCTGCCAGCTCGGCTTGCACTTGTGCACGCGTCTTGCCGGTCTGTTCCGTGTTGGCAGGGTAATTGGAAGGGTAGAGCTCGTTCAACTTGAGCCCACTCTCGTTGTTGGCGAGTACATTGCCAGTGCGAATGGCCTCGGCCAGTTCGGCCTTCACTGCTGCGCGCGTCAGTGGCGCGTTCTGAGCCATGGCGGTACCGGCAGTGGCGGCGAGAATCAGGGGGAGGAGGATGGCGGTCGAGAGTTTCATGATGGTTCCTTGTGAGAGCGTTGGTGGGAAGGCTGTTGTGCCTTTGTGTCTGGCACAGGGAGAACTTTAGAAAACGAGGCTGTCGTTTCCCGAACGCCAGAATGACGAATTCGTAATGCAGTGCTGAGTGCGTTTCCGGGACAATTCAACACACTCCCGGGGCTTGAAACCCCGGCCCTGCAACCCCGGTTGGATCCCTGCCATGCGCGTGCTGGTCATAGAAGACGAAGCCAAGATCGCCGACTACATCAAACGCGGCCTGTCCAAGGCCGGCTACACGGTGGACGTGGCGCGCGACGGTATTGAGGGCCGCTACCTCGCGCTCGAAGGCGACTACCAATTGGTGGTGCTCGACATCATGTTGCCGGGCATCGACGGCTTTGGCGTGCTGGCGGCGTTGCGCGAGAAGCGCGGCACGCCGGTGCTGATGCTCACCGCACGCGACCGCGTGGAGGATCGCGTGCAGGGCCTGCAGGCCGGTGCCGACGACTACCTCGTCAAACCTTTTGCGTTCTCGGAGTTGCTCGCCCGAGTGGCGGCCTTGCTGCGCCGGGCGCCGGCCGCACCCGAATCGGCCAACTCGCGCATGGCGGTGTGCGATCTGGAGATGGACCTGCTCAGTCGCAAGGCCTGGCGCGCGGGACAGCAACTGGCACTCACCGCCAAGGAGTTCTCGCTGCTCGCGCTGCTGGCCCGACGCAAGGGTCAGATCCTGTCACGCACCACCATCGCCGAGCAGGTGTGGGACATGAACTTCGACTCGGACACCAACGTGGTGGAGGTGGCTGTGCGCCGCTTGCGCTCCAAGATGGACGACCCGTTCAAGCCCAAGCTGCTGCACAACGTGCGCGGGATGGGCTATGTGCTGGAGGAGCGGGCATGAACACCACGGCACTGGACAACACACCAGCGATCGACGCGCCCGGCGAGACACCGTGCGCCTACTCCATCGGACGACGCCTGTCCCTGTTGCTGGCGATCCAGACCGTGATCGGATTGGGCGTGTTGTTGGCATTCATCTACGGCGCAACCGCCATGCTGTTCACCGCCAAGCACGAAGAAGAGCTGCGCAGCTACACCGCCGTGCTGGTGGAAGTGGTGCGCGATGCCAAGGCCAAAGGCGGCGAAGCCGAAGTCCAGGCCAAGCTGGCCTGGCTGGCCGAACGACGCCCCGGCACTTTCGTGCAGGTGAACCGTGCCGATGGCAGCGAGCTCTACCGCGACAAGGCGCCCACCTTCGATGTGGCATCTTCGGTCTCGCGCGCCATGCCTTTCACGGTCGAGCCAGTCGATGGTGCCGGCCCCTTGCAAGGCACGCTGGTCCTGGACTGCACACAAGACGCCAAGACCGCCAAACGCATGGCGCTTCTGCTGATCGCAGCTGTTCTCGCGGGTGCGGCGCTGGTGGGCTGGGGCACGTTCTGGCGCGTGCGCTGCAGCCTGCGGCCCCTGATCGATCTGGCCGGGCAGACCAAGTCCATCGACGCACGCCGGCTGGGACAGCGGCTCTCACTGGCCGAACCTGTGGAAGAACTCCAGCCGCTGATCGACCAGTTCAACGGCCTGATGCACCGCGTCGAGCGGACTTACGAACAGCTCGAAGGCTTCAATGCCGATGTGGCGCACGAGTTGCGCACACCGTTGGCCAACCTCATCGGCCACACGGAAGTGGCCCTCAGCCGCGAGCGCAGCGTCGGCGAGCTTGAAGACACGCTGCACTCGAACCTGGAGGAGCTGCACCGCATGGCCGCCATCGTCAACGACATGCTGTTCCTCGCGCAGGCCGACCGTGGCGTGAAAGCCCGGCGCGGTACGGCGGTGAGCCTGGCGCAGCTGGTGCAGCAGGTGGTGGAGTTCCACGAAGCACCGATGGATGAGCGTGGCCTGAGCGTGACCATTGAGGGTGACACCGAGTTGTCGGTGGACGAGCCGCTGGTCAAACGCGCCCTGTCCAACCTGTTGGGCAACGCCATCCGCTACGCCGATCAGGAGTCCACTCTGTGTGTGCGCATTGCGCGCGAGTCGGGCGACAGCGTGCGCTTGTGGGTGGAAAACACCGGGCCATCCATCGCGCCCGAACACCTGCCGCGCCTGTTCGACCGCTTCTTCCGGGCCGACGTGTCGCGCTGCGAGGTTGAGAAGCCGCACCATGGCCTGGGTCTGTCCATCGTGGCCGCCATCGCGCGCATGCACGACGGATTTCCGGCCGCCGAGTCCAGCGGCGGTACCACCCGCGTGGGCTTCAGCTTGAACGCGGCCTGAGGCGCGTCAGTCCGCCAGAAACAGGGCCTGCAAATCGCTGACGAAATCGAAGCCCCTCTCGGTGGGCCACACCCGCGCCCCATCTCGGGCAATCAAACCCTTCTGCACCGCCTGCGCCAGGCCCGGCTCGATGCTCGAAAGCGGCAAGCCGGTTCGCTCCATGAACTGCTGCATGGAGAACCCGTCCTTCAGCCGCAGGGCATTGAGCATGAATTCAAACGGCAGCTCGGAGCGCGACACCTCGTCGGCACTCACCACCGCGTTGCCTGCGAGCGCCCGCTCCATGTACAGGCGCGGCTCGCGCACGCGCACCGGCCGCGCCACGCGGTGGGCAAAACTCAGCTTGCTGTGCGCGCCCGCTCCAATGCCCAGGTAGTCACCGAACTGCCAGTAGTTGGTGTTGTGCCAGCTGCGGTGCCCCGCACGCGCATAGGCCGATACCTCGTAACGCTGCAGGCCGGCCTCGTCCGTGAGTTCGGTGATGCGGTCGAGCATGTCCCAGGCTTCGTCTTCCGGTGGCAAGGCCGGCGGGTACTTGGCGAAGTACGTGTTGGGCTCCAGCGTGAGGTGGTAGATGGAGATGTGCGGTGGCGAGAAGGCCAGCGCGGTGCGCACATCGGCCTCGCAATCGGCCAGCGTCTGCCCGGGCAGCGCGTACATGAGGTCGAGGTTGAAGGTGTCGAAGGCCTGCGCAGCCTCCTCCACCGCAGCCATGGCCTGGTCGCGGTCGTGCACACGGCCCAGAGCCTTCAGGTGCGTGTCGTTGAAACTCTGCACGCCGATCGACAGGCGCGTGATGCCCGCTGCGCGAAAGGCACGGAAACGGTCCTTCTCGAAGGTGCCCGGGTTGGCTTCGAGCGTGATCTCGGCGTCCGCATCGAGCCGCAGCAAGGCACGCACGTCGCCCAGCAAGCGGTCGATGGACGCTGGCGAAAACAGGCTGGGTGTGCCGCCGCCGATGAACACGCTGTGCACCGTGCGGCCCCAGATCAGCGGCAGCGAAGCTTCCAGGTCGGCGCGCAAGGCATCCAGGTAGCGCGATTCGGGTAGCGGCTGGCCCGGCTCGGACGTGGCGCTCCATTCGTGCGAATTGAAATCGCAGTACGGGCACTTCTTCAAACACCACGGGAGGTGGATGTAGAGCGAGAGCGGCGGCAGGCTTTGCAGCTGCAGCGTGCCGGGACGCATCCAGTGGCGCACATCGTTCCAGGGCGTTTCGGATTGGGTTGCCTTGCCACCGGGCAGACCGCCGGGCCAGGACACCGGATGCTCGGCACTCATGGTGCGCTACCAGATGCAGGCGCAAACCAGCGCTCTCGCATCAACTCCAGCATCTGTTGCGCTGCGCGCCCACGGTGGCTGTGGGCGTTCTTCACGTCGGTGGGCAGCTCGGCAAAGGTCTTGCCGAAGGCCGGCAAATACATGACGGGGTCGAAGCCAAAACCATTCGCACCGATCGGCTGCTGCGTGATGAGCCCGGGCGCGCGGCCCGTGGCCACCAGCGGCTCGGGGTCGTCGGCGCTGCGCAAGGCCACCAGCGTGCTCACCAGCGCGGCGCGCCTGTCGCTCAGGCCCTGCATTTGTTCGAGAAGCGCACGCACGTTGTTGTCGTCGCCCTTCTCGTAGCCGAACTGGGTGGCGTAGAAAGCGGTGTCGACGCCGGGCAAGCCCCCGAACGCGTCCACACACAGCCCGGCATCGTCGGCCAGCGCCGGCAGGCCGCTGACCCGCGCGGCATGACGCGCCTTGGCCAGTGCGTTTTCCACAAAGGTGCGGTGCGGCTCGGGCGCTTCGGGAATGTTCAGGTCGGCCTGGCACACCAGCTCGATGCCCAGCGGCGCGAACAGCGCCTGAAGCTCGGCGAGCTTGCCCTTGTTGTTGGACGCCAGGACCAGCTTCATGCCTTGTTCAGACCCAGGCAGCTGCGTTGCAAGGCCACGAGTTCGCCAACGCCTTTTTCGGCCAGCGCCAGCAGTGCATCCATCTCGTGGCGCGTGAAGGCGACGCCCTCGGCCGTGCCCTGCACTTCGACAAAATGGCCAGCACCGGTCATCACCACGTTCATGTCGGTGTCGCAGACCGAGTCTTCCACATACTCCAGATCGAGCAGCGGCGTACCTTGCAAGATGCCGACCGAGATCGCAGCCACATGGTCCTTGATGGGCGAAGCAGCTATCTTGCCTTCGGCGATCAGCTTGCTCACCGCATCGTGAGCGGCCACAAAGGCGCCGGTGATGCTCGCGGTGCGGGTGCCGCCGTCGGCCTGGATCACGTCGCAGTCCAGCGAGATGGTGCGCTCGCCGAGCGCCTTGAGATCGAACACCGCGCGAAGCGAGCGTCCGATCAGGCGCTGGATTTCCTGCGTGCGGCCGCTCTGTTTGCCCTTGGCGGCCTCGCGGTCGCTGCGGGTGTGGGTGGCACGCGGCAGCATGCCGTATTCAGCTGTCACCCAGCCTTCTCCACTGCCACGTTTGTGCGGGGGAACCTTCTCTTCAACCGAGGCGGTGCACAGCACCTTGGTGTGACCAAACTCGATCAGCACCGAGCCTTCGGCGTGCATGGTGTAGCTGCGGGTGATGCGCACAGGGCGCAAAGCATCAACGGCCCGTTGGCCGGGTCGGGAAACATCGCTCATGGGAAAACCTCAGGTGTTGCGTTCGGCCGTGCGGCGAATCGCTTCGTTGATCTCGGCGATCGATTGTTCGATCGCCGCGTCGTCCAGATCTTCCATGGTCGAGTCGGGCGTGCCCGACTGGATCGTGGAAGCGAACACGCCGTCCTCGATGTCCTCGGTGGACACGCGGGTGCTCTGGAATTCGTCGGCCGTCTCCCACTCCATGGCCAGCACGGTCACGTTGTCGCACCGCGGACCTCCACGTTTGAGCGCCAGCTCCACCAGCTCAGGCACAGCCTGCTCGAGCGGGCGTTTGGACAACTCCGACGTGATCTCTTCGTCAGTCACCGTGCCCCACAGGCCGTCTGAACACAGCAGCACACGGTCGCCCTGCAGCAATTGCACCGGGCCCGACAGGTCAAACACAGGCTTGGCCGGAGAGCCCAGGCAGGTGAACAGGATGTTGCGGTTGATGTGCTCGGTCGCACGCCCCAGGTGGGCCTGCTGCTCCATGTAGGAGTGGTCGCGGGTGCGCGTGAGCATTTCTCCGTTGCGCACCACGTACAGGCGCGAGTCGCCGCAGTGCACCCAATACACGTGCCCCCGCTCCATGACGGAAGCTACCAACGTGGTGCGCGGCGTGTCCAGCATGCCTTTTTCCGCAGCGTAACGAATGATCTGGTGGTGCGCGGCCATCAGCGCGCTGGATAGAAACTCGGGCACTTCCCTGACCGTGGGGTTGGCCGCCTTTTGAAAGTAGGCCGAGAAAGTCTGCAGCGCGAGCTGTGCAGCCATGGCGCCTTCGGGATGCCCGCCCATGCCGTCGGCCAACACAAACAGGCCGGATTCTCGGGTATAGGCATAGCCCATGCGGTCTTCATTACGCTCCCGCCCACCTTGGCGGCTGATCTGATAGACCGAAAATTTCATCGAAACTTGGTGCCGGCGTTGGTGGATTTCCGCAGGGATTTCTTGTTGTCCGACACGATGTTGTCAAACTGCAGCCGCATTTTTTCGGCCACGGTGAGCTTGGTGTAACTGCGTTCGGTTTCGCGGCTGAGTTCTTTCTGCAGCGCAAACACCGATTGCGGACGCGACAAGGGATCCAGCGACATGCACCATTCGACCACTTCAATCAGGTTGTCGGAGTAGACGCCGCGCAGGCGGGACAGCGCCAACGACAGGCGGTCCTTTTCCAGTCGCTGTGGTGCATCGTTGGGCGGATAACCCTGCATGCTGGCGTAAATGCAGGCACCGATCGCGTAGATGTCGGTCCATGGACCCATGCTGGAATCGCGCCGGTACATCTCGGGCGCGGCGAAGCCGGGCGTGTACATCGGGCGAATGAAGTTGCCCTCTTTGCTCAGCACCTCGCGCGCAGCGCCGAAGTCGATCAGCACCGAGCGGTTGTCATCGGTCACAAAGATGTTGGCCGGCTTGATGTCCAGGTGAAGCATCTTGTGCTGGTGAACGATGCGCAGGCCTCGCAAGACTTCGTCGTACAGCGAGCGGATGGTCGATTCGCGGAAGACTTTCTGCTTTTTCTGCTCACGCGCGGTGATGATGAATTCCTGCAGCGACGCGCCTTCCAGGAAATTCATGACCATGTACACGGTCTCGTTCTCGCGGAAGAAGTTGAGCACGCTGACCACGGAAGCGTGGGAGATCTGGGCGAGTGCCCGCCCTTCTTCAAAGAAACTCTTCAAGCCCAAACGGTAGAGCGAGAGTTTTTCCGGCTGCACCTGCGGCAAGAGTTCGCCGGGGCCGCGCGAAGCGAGCGATGAAGGCAGGTATTCCTTGACAGCGACCTGCTGGCCTTCTGTGTCCACAGCGAGGTAAACAACGCCGAAGCCACCCGCTGCCAGCTTGCGAACAATTCGGTAACCACCAATCACGGTGTCCGGCGGGAGCGGAGCGGGTTTGACCTTTGACATAATTCGAGATGGTTTCCGGAACGCCTCGTTTTGGACCACTCAACCTGACGGGCGAAGTGCAATGGCAGTTTACAGCATGACCGGCTATGCAACGGCCCACCTGGGCGGGCCCACAACGGCCGCCAATGCAGAGCCAACGCGCGATTCCAAACCGGGCCTGGGCCTCGAAATCCGCTCGGTCAACAGCCGCTTTCTTGACCTCACGTTCAAACTGCCTGACGACCTTCGCGGATCAGAGCCGGCCCTGCGGGAACTGCTCACCGGGCGCCTCAAACGCGGCAAGGTAGAAATCCGCGCATGGATCGAAGGGCGCAGCGATGCCAGCCCGCGTTCACCCAGCGCACTTGAGTTGCAAAAGCTCGTTGGCTTGCAGGACAACGTGCGCGCATGGCTGCCCACCGCAAGCCCCCTGTCGGTGGCCGAAGTGCTCCAACTCACCTCTCGCCAGCAAGGCAACCCAGGTGAACTAAATGAAGGACTGCAGTCGCTGGCAGACACCGTCACAGCGCAGCTCATGGAAGCCCGCGAGCGCGAAGGCAAACGCCTTGCAGACATGCTGCTCGATCGCCTGGTTCAGTTGAGGCAACTCGCCAAAGACGCACAACCGCTGATTCCCCAGCTGGTTGCACAGCAACGACAACGCTTCATTGACCGCTGGAATGAAGCCTTGGCAGCTGGCGGACCTTCGGCAACGGGCAACACCGTCACCTCCGACATGGCCAACGACCGCGCCCTGACCGAAGCGACGGCCTTCGCCATCCGCATCGACGTTGCCGAAGAGTTGACCCGCCTCGACTCGCACCTGATCGAGATCGAGCGGCTGGTCAAGAAGGGCGGCGAAGTGGGCAAGCGGCTCGATTTCCTGATCCAGGAGCTGCACCGCGAAGCCAACACGCTGGGCTCGAAGTCGTCCAATCTGGAGCTCACGCGTATTTCGGTCGACATGAAAGTCTTGATCGAGCAAATGCGCGAGCAGGTACAAAACATCGAGTGAGTATGGAATACCCCGGCAATCTGTTCGTCGTCGCAGCCCCCAGCGGGGCCGGCAAATCCAGCTTGGTCAAGGCCTTGATGGAGCTCGACTCGCGCGTCGCGCCTTCGGTCTCGCACACCACCCGCCCGCCCAGGGGCCAGGAGCTGCATGGGCGCGAGTACTACTTTGTTAGCAAGGAAACCTTCGACCACATGGTCATCCAGGGATCGTTCCTGGAGTGGGCCATGGTGCACGGCAACCGCTATGGCACCTCAAAAATGGCGATCGAACAACGCATGGCGCAAGGGGCCGACGTGGTGCTGGAGATCGACTTCCAAGGTGCTATCCAGGTCAAGCGCATCTTCCCCAATGCGGTGCTGGTCTTCATCCTGCCGCCCAGTTGGGAAGAGTTGCGATCGCGCCTGGAGCGCCGGGCTGAAGACAGCGCGGAGGTGATCGAGCTGCGCTTGCAGAACGCCGCATCCGAGGTGGCACATGCCCGGGAATTTGACTTCGTTATAATCAACGAACTGTTCGAGCGGGCCCTGTTTGACCTCAAGGCCATCGTCCATGCACAGCGGCTCAAGTTCGCCGCCCAGCGTATCGCCCGCGGCGATACCTTCAAAGCGCTCAACATCCTCTGACCCCAAGCCCGTTTACTGGAGCCCGCCCATGGCACGCATCACCGTCGAAGATTGTCTGGAAAAGATTCCCAACCGTTTCCAGCTCGTGTTGGCAGCCACGTACCGCGCCCGCATGCTGAGCCAAGGTCATGCTCCCAAGATCGAAAGCAAGAACAAGCCTGGCGTGACCGCCCTGCGCGAGATTGCCGAAGGAAAGGTCGGGCTTGAAATGCTGAAGAAGGTTCCGCTCTGACCTGGCTCGGCACTGGCCCACAAAAAAGCACCGCATCGCGGTGCTTTTTTTCGTCTGGACGCGGGTGTGTCGTCAAACCCTCATGGAGTCCAGTGTCGCACCCCAGCGGCATCCGGCAGCGCAATGCATCTCCGGCTAAAGTACCTGCATGATCATCGCGGCCGACAACGGCTCCCTCCAGTCTGCTGACAACCAGGCGCATCCAGCTGCCAGCGCAGCCGCGGCCAGCTTTGCGGGACTGCTCGCAAAGCTGGATTACCTGGGTCCAGCCGACATCGAGAGCATTCGCCAGGCCTACCGGTTTGCCGATGAAGCGCACCTGGGTCAGTTGCGCAAGAACGGCGATCCGTACATCACGCACCCAATCGCGGTGGCCGCTCAATGCGCCGAATGGAAGCTCGATGCGCAGGCGCTCATGTCCGCCCTGATGCACGACGCCATTGAAGACTGCGGAGTCACCAAGGAAGAACTGGTGGAGCGATTTGGCGCCCCGGTGGCCGATCTGGTCGACGGCCTCACCAAACTGGAAAAGCTGGAGTTCGACACGCGAGAGCAGAACCAGGCCGAGTCGTTTCGCAAGATGTTGCTGGCCATGGCAAAGGACGTGCGCGTCATTCTGATCAAGTTGGCCGATCGCACCCACAACATGCGCACCATGGGCGACATGCCTCGCAGCAAGTGGCAACGCATCAGCAGCGAGACGCTGGAGATTTACGCGCCGATCGCGCACCGCCTGGGACTGAATTTCACTTACCGCGAACTGCAGGACCTCGCGTTCCGCTTCCTGTACCCCTGGCGCTACGAGGTGCTGTCCAAAGCGCTGAACAAGTCGCGCAACCGCAGGCGCGACTTGATTTCGCGCGTGCAGAAGGAAGTGGAAGCCGTCTTCGCTCGCCAAGGGATGAATGTGCGCATCATGGGCCGAGAGAAGACGCTGTACTCGGTCTACCGCAAGATGGACAACAAGCACCTGTCGTTCTCGCAGGTGACCGATGTGTATGGCTTCCGCATCGTCGTGCCCGAACTGACCGATTGCTACACCGGCCTGGGCGTGCTGCACCAGCTCTACAAACCGTTGCCAGGCAAGTTCCGCGACTACGTGGCCATCCCCAAGGTCAATGGCTACCAGTCGCTGCACACCACCCTGATCGGGCCGTTCGGCACCAACATCGAGTTTCAGTTGCGCACCCATGCCATGGACGTGGTGGCAGAGTCTGGCGTCGCAGCGCACTGGCTGTACAAAGCCAGCGAGCCGGGCAGCGACATGTCGCAGCGCCTGGGCACCCAGTGGCTGCAGTCGCTGCTGGACATCCAGCAGGAAACGCACGATGCGGGTGAGTTCTGGGACCACATCAAGATCGACCTCTTCCCCGATGCGGTCTATGTGTTCACGCCCAAAAGCAAGATCATGGCCCTGCCACGTGGTGCCACCGTCATGGATTTCGCCTACGCCATCCACAGCGACGTGGGCAACCACACGGTATCAGCTCGCATCAATGGCGAGCAGCGCCCGCTTCGCACCGAACTGGCGAACGGCGACGTGGTGGAAATCATCACCGCCGAGAGTGCCGAGCCCAACCCGGCCTGGCTCTCGTTCGTGAAGACCGGGCGCGCGCGATCCAAGATCCGTCACCACCTCAAAACGGTGGCGCAGGAAAAATCGCACGAGCTGGGCGAGCGCATGCTGAGCCAGGCACTGCGCTCCGAAGGCCTGGCCGCCCTGCCGGCCGAAGACGGTGAATACCAGAGCACCTGGGAAAAGCTGCTTCGCTTCACAGGGAACAAGTCACGAGAAGAGCTGCTCGCCGACATCGGCATGGGCAAACGCATTGCCAGCATGGTGGGCAAAAAGCTCGCGGTCTTGTTGTCGGAAATGGGGCTCAAGCCGGACCCGCTGTTGATCAGCACCGAGCGCTATGCGAGTGGCCGAGATGAATCGGCATCGCAAGGTGTCGTCACGCTCGACGGCAGTGAAGGCTTGTCGGTGCAGTACGCCCCCTGTTGCAAGCCCATACCGGGTGACCGCATCGTGGGTTACCTGGGCCGCGGTGAAGGCTTGGTGGTGCACGCCGAAGACTGCCCGACCGGCAAGCGCCTGCTGTTGCGGGACAGCGAACGTTTCCTCGAAGTGGAGTGGGCCGACGAACCGGTTCGCTCATTCGAGACCACGGTGGTGGTCACGGTCACCAACGGCAAGGGGGTGCTCGCTCGCGTCGCCTCCAGCATCGCGGCGGCCGAAGCAGACATCACCCACGTGGACATGGGCGACGAGCCCGCTCAGACCGCAACCGACATCCGCTTCTCGGTTTCGGTCCGCGATCGTCAACACCTGGCCGACGTGCTGCGAAGCCTCAAACGCACCAGCTCGGTGATCAAGGCGCAACGGTTCAAACCCGTCAAAGCCTGATCAGTCGGCGTTGCCCGGTGCGGGGTAGTTCACCGCAAGTACTTCAAGCTCTTGTGCACCGCCGGGCACGATCAGACGCACAACGTCCCCCACCTTGGCCTTGAGCAGCGCCCGTGCCACCGGCGACACCCAGCTGATCTCGCCTTGCGCGCTGTCGGCCTCGTCCACGCCCAGGATGGTGACGGTGGTCTGATTTCCCGCGTCATCGGCGTAGGTCACGGTGACCCCGAAAAACACCTGGTCACCGCCGTGGTGAATGGACGCATCGACCACCTCGGCGATTTCCAGCCGACGCGTGAGAAAACGGATGCGCCGGTCGATCTCGCGCAGGCGTTTCTTGCCGTAAAGGTAGTCGCCATTCTCCGACCGGTCGCCGTTGCTGGCGGCCCAGTGCACGATCTCGACGATCTTGGGACGCTCGTCGTCCATCAGGGTGAACAGCTCGGCGCGCAGGCGGTCGTAGCCCGCCCGCGTGATGTAGTTCTTGCCGCCAGGCAACGGTGGAGGAGGCGGGAGCTCGTCGTCCTCGTCCTGGTCGGATTCCTTGGTGAATGCCTTGCTCATGGTGGCCCTTCGCCGTCGGCTTGCGTCTTCCAGCGGCAGAAATGAAAAAACCCGCAGCTTGTGGCTGCGGGTTTTTTGTTTGGTGCGGCTGGCAGGAATTGAACCCACGACCCCTTGGTTCGTAGCTACCAGATCATATTTAAGTTGTTGATTTATATAGGCTCTCTGACCGTCCAATGTACCAAAACTACTCTGTTTAGACATGTATTTCAGAGCCCAGTCCCGCAAAAGTCCCGCAGAGAAATTGCGTGCGAAGACACATCGACCAATTTCTGCGAACGGGGCGCAGACGTTTTCTGTAGCGTGAGCAGTCGCCCGGTGAGAGTTGTGAAGCGACAAAAATGCGCTCGCTCCTTCTGAGCTGTCGGGGAGATAAGTGTTAATAACTATATCTTATCGGCACTAATTTATATCAGAGAGCAGGGCGATGCCAACGAAAAGTACGAGAGTCTCCCGGGGCGTCCAAGTCGATGACGTTTGGGCCGCGGCCGACGGCGTGCTTGCCCAACGCAAGCGGCCCACG
>JBBQKZ010000036.1:0-28575 GCA_038327405.1 Burkholderiales bacterium
ATGCGGAGTTCTGAGGTTCCTGCGTTTGTTGAGCTACAGGTGTCTACCTCGCGCTGGATCGGGCACCAGGGCGGGCAGCGCCCCGAAATTACACCGGCGGGTGGTGGCGCCGCCCCCCTTATTTAGCTGGGCAGAACCCCCCGGCGCCCCCTCCCTCTTTCCACCCCGCCCCCCCCCCCCCACCCCCCCGGGCCTCGCCTACGTACGGACATGCCTGCAGTGACGAACCAACCAGTTGTTGGGGATCGGGCGCCTGGGCGTTCTGCGCAGCGAAATAAAGGGGGAGGCGGCACCAGCCGCCGGAGGACATTCGCGGAGCAGAGCGCCCAGGTGCCCGATCCAGCGCGAGGTAGACACCTGTAGCTCAACAAACGCAGGAACCTCAGAACTCCGCATCCAGTTCATCAATGTCATCCGGCTCAGCCTCAGCGGCAGCCACCCACTCCTTCATGGCCGGCAAGGCCATGATGGTGTCGCAATACGCCACACACACCTCGTCGATCTCCACCCCGTAGGTGATGAAACGCGTGACCACCGGTGCAAACATCGCGTCCGCCATGCAGGGCTTGGCGCCGAACAAATATGGCCCGCCGTAGGTCTCCAGACACTCTGTCCAGATCGACTCGATGCGGTCGATGTCGGTGCGCGCACGCGACCAGAGTTTGAAGTTCGGAAAGTGGGCCTTGATGTTCATCGGCAAGGACGAACGCATGGCGCTGAAGCCCGAATGCATCTCGCCACAGATGGAGCGGCAATGCGCACGCGCCGCACGGTCGGCCGGCAACATGCCCGCCTTGGGCTTGATTTCGTTGAGGTACTCGCCAATCGCCAGCGTGTCCCACACGTGGATGCCGTCGTGCTCCAGGGCCGGCACCCGAATGGAAGCCGACAGCAACAACATCTCTGCTTTCATGTCTGGATCATCGGGAGAGATGACTTTTTCAGTGAACTCCAGCTTGGCCAGCCGCGCCATCAACCAGCCGCGCAGGGCCCAGGCACCGTAGTTCTTGCTGCTGATCGTGAGTACCGTTGTGGCCATGACTGCTCCTCGTAGACCCTACTCCGAGCAAGGGCTGTGCCACAAAAGTGACACAACGTGCACCGGGGCGGTGCAGCTTTGGCTGGCGCGCTAATTGCCTGCATGTGATCACGTTGTTTCAGGATTCCACCCATGCTGTATCAGGCCTACCAGACCCAGTCCGACCTGCTTTCGCCGCTCCGACTCATGGCCCAGCAACTCAGCGCCTCGCTGTGGCTGCAGGACACCGAACGCAGCGTGGTGCGCAAGGTGGCCGCCGCCTGCGACGTGATCTCGCGCCTGCGCCTCACCCATTCGCGCCCGCCCTACAACATCGGGGAGGTGATGGTGAACGGGCAGTCCGTGCCCGTGACCGAAGAAGCCGTGCTCACCCTGCCGTTTGGCACCTTGCTCCACTTTCGGAAGGAAGGCGTGGAACCGCAGCCGCCGGTGTTGCTGGTGGCGCCGCTCTCGGGCCACTTCGCCACCCTGCTGCGTGAAACCGCGCGCACCCTGCTGCAGGACCACGACGTTTACATCACCGACTGGCACAACGCGCGAGACGTCTCGCTGCGCCACGGCGGTTTTTCGCTCGACGACTACATCACCTACATGATCCGCTTCACCGAGGCCATTGGCCCGGGCAGCCACATGGTGGCGGTGTGCCAGCCCTGTGTGGCCGCGCTCGCAGCCACGGCCGTGATGGCCGAAGACGACAACCCGGCGCAACCGCGCAGCCTCACGCTGATGGCCGGACCGGTGGACTGCCGGGTGAACCCGACCGAGGTGAACCGGCTGGCGACCAGCAAACCCATCGAATGGTTCGAGAAGAACCTCATCAACCACGTGCCGCTGCCGCACGCCGGTTTCATGCGCCGCGTCTATCCCGGCTTCATCCAGCTGTCGGCCTTCATGGCCATGAACCCAGAGCGCCACAAGCAGTCATTCCGCAACATCTACGACCACCTCGAGCATGGGCGCACCGAAGAGGCGCAGGTGATCCAGGACTTCTACGAGGAATACCTCGCGGTCAATGACCTGCCGGCCGAGTTCTACCTGGAGACGGTGGCCAAGGTGTTCCAGACCTACGACCTGCCGCGCGGCGAACTCACCTGGAACGGCCGCAAGGTCAACCCGGCCGCCATCCGCCGCACAGCCCTCATGACGGTGGAAGGCGAGCGCGACGACATCTGCGCCGTGGGCCAGACGGTGGCCGCGCAAGACCTGTGCAGCAGCGTGCGCCCCTACCTCAAGACCCACCACGTGCAGACCGGCGTGGGCCACTACGGGGTGTTCAGCGGGCGGCGCTGGAACCAGCAGATCTACCCGAGGGTGCGGGACATGATCCACGCATCGGCGTAACCCCCGGCAGCGGTCCGCTCCTCGCTGACAGGGTGCGATGCCTGCGGCCTGGCGGGCGTATTGACGCAGTTGCAGCGTATCGAATGGGTTGAGCGGCAGGGCAAATAGTACGAATGCGTGATTGAGCGCAAAGGGGTCGACACCAAGAATCGACACCCTCGCCCGTCCTACTGCCACCACCGTATTCCATGAACCGCTGCAAGCCCTCACCCCTTCCCGCACTCCCCGCACTCCACCCCCTCTTCATCGCCTGCGCCCTGGCCTGCGCCGCCTCTGCCTCACACGCCTGCAACGCCACCGACACCGCCTCGCTGGCCAGTTGCATCGCCAACGCCTCTTCCGGCGACACGGTGCGCCTGCTGAACAACATCACCCTGACCAGCCACACCGGGCTCATCACCACCAACCTCACCATCGACGGCCAGGGCTTCACGCTCGACGGCGCCAGCACCCACCGCGGGTTTTTTGTGGACAGCGGCACGGTCACGGTGCAAAACATCACGCTGGCCAACCTGCGCGTCAAGGGTGGTGACGGGGGCGCCGGCTCAAACCGTGGCGGCGACCACGGGCCTGGTGGTGGCGGTGGCATGGGCGCCGGCGGTGCCCTGTTTGTCCGCAGTGGCAGCGCGGTGGTGCTGCGCGACGTCACCTTGAGTGGCTCCAGCGCCGTGGGAGGCGCAGGCGGCCAGGCCAGAACCGCCATCAGCAACGACACCGATGCCTCTCCGGGCGCTGGCGGCGGCATGGGCGGCAACGGCGCAGGGTTTCCAGACCACGTCTGGACCTCGGCCGGCTTCGGCGGCGGAGGCACCTTCGACAACGGCCACAACCCAGTGAATTTCACGGCCATCACACCGTCCCCTCTCTACAGCGCATATTGGGCAGTGGGGGGCGCTGGCGGCGGCCCGGCGGGGGGTACCGGGCAGTACCTCCCCTACGTGGGGGGCAATACCCTCATTCCCGGCGTCGATGGCGGCGATCACAGCGGCGGCGGGGGGGGTGGCGGCGAGCGAACTGGTTCATCGGCCAGCAACGGCGGCTTTGGCGGCGGGGGCGGCTCCTCCTCATCGGGCGCTGCCGGCAGCGGTGGCTTTGGCGGCGGTGCAGGCGGCACGCTGGAATTCCGCAGCCGCCGCGCCCCGGCGGTGGGCGGCTTCGGGGGAGGCGGTGGTGGCCGGTCCGACGTCTCTGCGGGTACGCGGGCCTCGCCCGGAGGGTTTGGTGGCGGCGACGGGGGTGTCGGCGTCATTCAAGGCGTCGGTGCCACAGCCCCCCCTGAACAGCGCGGCGGCGGCGGCGGCGGCGCCGGCATGGGGGGTGCCATCTTCGTCATGGACGGAGCCAGCATTCGCTTTGAAGGCAACATCAACCTGACGGGAAGTTCGGCCACGGGTGGTCTGGGTGGCGACGGCGCAGGCCATGGTCAGGCCTTCGGATCTGGCGTTTTTCTGCAAGGCAGCGCGGCGTCCATCGGCTTCAACCCGGCGGCAGGCGTGGTGCAGCGGGTGGCCGACGGGATTGCCGACCAGAGCGGCTCGGGCGGCACCGGCGCCAACGCGGCCAGTGTCGGCGTCACCAAGACCGGCGCCGGCACGCTGGTGCTCACGGGCAACAACACCTACAGCGGCGGCACGAGGGCCACCGCTGGAGTGCTGGCCATCGACCGGAACACGGCACTGGGCAGTGGCACCGTCACGCTGGGCGGCGCTGCGCTGTTGGCTCAAAACTCGCTCACGCTGTCGCAAGGCGTCGCGCTGGAGACCGGTAGCGCCCACGGCCTGGCCGCGACGGATGGCCAGACCCTGACCATCGCCGGTTCGCTGGACGTGGGCGACAACGCACAACTGGTGGTGGGCGGCATCGGCGCTGCCGGCACCGTGCGCCTGGATGGCGACTTGGTTCGCCCAGCCACCGGTGTGGGCATCACGGTGGACCAAGGTCGCCTCGAAGAAGGCACCGGCAGCGCAGCAAGTGGCCTGCTCGGCGCCAGCAACAGCCTTTCGATCGCTCGCCAGGGCACGCTGGCGCTGAACGGCACACGGGCGGTTTCGCTGCAGCGGCTTGAAGGTGAAGGCGCGCTGGACACCGGTGCCGGTGGCACCGCCCTGTCCGTGGCCGAGGGGGGCTTCAGTGGCGTCATCGGCGGTGCCTCGCGGCTCGACAAAACCGGCGCGGGCACCCTGGTGCTCACCGGCAACAACACCCACACCGGGGGCACCACCATCGCCGCCGGTGGCGTGCTGCAGGTCGGCGCAGGCGGCAGCACCAGCCTTATCGGCACTGGCAGTGTGCTCAACAACGGCACCCTGCTGGTGTGGCGCGACGGCGTGCTGATCCTGGCGCAAGACATCAGCGGCACGGGCCAGTTGCTGCACGCCGGCCCCGGCCAGCTCAACCTCACCGGGCTGGTGCGGCAAGACGGCGGGCTGCAAACCGCCGGTGGCCTGCTCTCGCTCAACGGCGATATCTCGGGCGGGGTCGAAGCGCTCAACGGCGGCCGCGTGGGTGGCTCCGGGCGTGTGGACAGCCTCTCCATCGGCGGTGGAGCGACCCTGGCACCGGGCAACTCCATCGGCTCGCTCGTTGTTGCGGGTGAACTCCGGCTGGCGGCCCAGTCCACGCTGGAGATCGAGGTCAACCCCGGCAGGGCGGACCAGGTGAACGCCAGCGGCAACGTGGTCATTGAAGGCGGCGCGGTGCGCGTGCTGGCCAGCCCCGGCGCTTACGCGCGCCACACGCGTTACACCATCGTGAGCAGCGGCACCGCGCTCAGCGGGCGCTTTGACAGCGTGAGCACCGACCTGGCGTTTCTGGTGCCCACGCTGACCTACAGCGCCCGCGACGTGTTGCTCACACTCTCGTCAGACTTGGCTCCGCTGTACCAGAGCGTGGCGAACACGCCCAACCAACGCGCCGTGGCACAAGCCCTCGATCTGGCCGCAGGCACCTTGGGCAACGCGGTCATCAACACCCCGCTGCAAGCCATGCTGGCCCGACTGGACAGCAGCAACGCCGATCAAGCACGCGCCACCTTCGAAACGCTGGGCGGCAGCACCCACAGCGCGGCCAGCCAGACCGCCGATGCGGTGTTCCGCGGCTTTGGCCAACGCCTGGCCGAACGCGCGGGGTTTGGTCTGGGGGGTATGGGCAACGCGGCGCCCAGCCTCACGATGCGACTGACCCCACCCGCCTTGCCCACCTCGCGCACCTCGATCTCCCATGCCCGGGGTCTGGCGGCGGCCAGGCCTGCGGTCGGCGCGGTGCAAGGCTGGGCGCAGGCCAGCGGCAGCGCGGCCAGCTTGCCTGGCGACGGCAACGGGCCCTCCTCCCACCACAGCGCCTCCGGCATCGATCTGGGGCAAGACGCGTGGGTCGCATCCGACTGGTGGCTGGGCGCGGCTTTGGGCATCAGCCAGGCACGCTGGCGCGCCCGGAGCGCCAGCGGCGATCTGCGCACCTGGACTGCCGGGCTGTACGCGCACCACCACTGGGGGGAAGAGCGCCAGTGGCGCCTGCACGTCGACGCTTCCGCTGGCCGTCAGCGCTTTGACACCCGCCGCGAGGTCAACGCGATCACGCCGGGCGGCGTGGCCACCTCGCGCCACCACGGCGTGGCCTGGGCACTGGGCGCCGCGATCGAACACGCCACACCCTGGGCCTCGGGCGAGCTGCGCCAGCGCGTCGGGCTGCGCCATGCCCGGCTGCGCGAAGACGGATTCACTGAAACAGGCGCGCCCATGGCCAACCTGGACGTGCAGGCCCGCACCCTGCAAAGCACCACCGTGCAGGCGGGTTGGCAGTGGGTCATGCAGACCTCCACCGAGCGGGGCTTGGCATTGGGCGTTGAAGCGTCCCACCGCTTCGGTGACAGCGACGCACGCGTCACCGCCAACTGGGCCGGCACCAGCTTCACAGCTGCGGGCACGCCGTTGCGGCGGAACGCCTTGGGGCTGAACCTGTCGGCCAGCGTACCGGTGTCCCCCAGCGCCAGCTTGTATGCCACCGCGCTGGCCGAATGGCGCGGCGCGGGGCAGAACACGGTGCAGCTCACCACCGGCCTGCGTTTGAAGTTCTGACCGACTGAACTCCGCGCGCATTGCGAGAGCCCACCATGCAAAACGCCCCGGCTTGCGGGGCGCTTCTCGTTGGGTATGTGTTGCTCAGCGCGCGCGGGCCGCCGGTTGTGCCTCTTCTTCGGCCGGCCAGTCGCGGATGTAGGCCTTGAGCATCTGGTTCTCGAAGTTCTGGCTGTCCACCACGGCCTTGGCCACGTCGTAAAAGCTGATCACACCCATCAGCATCTTGTTGTCCATCACCGGCATGTAGCGGGTGTGCCGCTCCAGCATCATGGGGCGCACCTGCTCCAGCTCGGTCTCGGGGGTGCAGCTCATGGGGTGGTCGTCCATCACGGTGCGCACCGTCTTGTCCCCCAAGGCGCCACCGTTGCGCGCCAGGGTGTGGATGATCTCGCGGAAGGTGAGCATGCCCACCAGCTCGCCGTGCTCCATGACCGCCAGCGAACCGATGTCGAACTGCGACATGGTCTCCACCGCACGCTGCAGGGTTTCCATGGGGTGGGTGGTGTAGAGCGTGCCGCCCTTGACGCGAAGGATGTCGCTGACTTTCATGCCTGGTCTCCTGTTTTCGGTGGTGTCTCCAGCACGGCTGGCCTGGCTGCAATATACCCCCACAATACCGCTCAAAACCAGTGCGCGCCAGCCCCCGTGCCGCGACACCGGCACACCCAGGAGACCTCCCCATGTCCGGTTACTCAGACCCAGGCTTCGACACGCTCGCGCTGCACGCGGGCGCCACGCCCGACCCCGCCACCGGCGCGCGTGCCGTGCCGCTCCACCTCTCCACCTCGTTCGTGTTCGAGTCCAGCGACCCCGCTGCGGCCTGGTTCAACCTGGCGCGCGCGGGGCACGTGTACAGCCGCATCAGCAACCCGACCAACGCAGTGTTCGAGCAGCGCATGGCCGCGCTCGAAGGTGGCATTGGCGCCATTGCCACCGCCAGCGGCCAGGCCGCGCTGCACCTGAGTGTGGCCACGCTCATGGGCGCGGGCTCGCACATCGTCGCCAGCACCGCACTCTACGGCGGCAGCCAGAACCTGCTGCACTACACCATGCGCCGCTTCGGTATCGAGACCACCTTTGTGAAGCCGGGTGACATCGACGGCTGGCGCGCTGCCGTACGACCGAACACCAAACTGTTTTTTGGCGAGACCGTGGGCAACCCCGGCCTGGACGTGCTGGACATCCCCACCGTCTCGCAGATCGCGCACGAGGCCGGTGTGCCGTTGCTGGTGGACTCGACCCTCACCACGCCCTACCTGATCAAACCCTTCGAGCTGGGCGCCGATCTGGTCTACCACTCGGCCACCAAGTTTTTGAGCGGCCACGGCACCGTGATCGGCGGTGTGGTGGTGGACGCGGGCAGCTTTGACTGGGAAAAGTCGGGCCGCTTCCCCGAGCTCACCGAGGCCTACGCGGGCTTTCACAACATGGTGTTCAGCGAAGAAAGCACCATCGGCGCCTTCCTGCTGCGCGCGCGCCGCGAAGGCCTGCGCGATTTCGGCGCCTGCCTGTCGCCGCACAGCGCCTGGCTGATCCTGCAAGGCATCGAGACGCTCTCGTTGCGCATGGACCGCCACATGGGCAACACCGAGAAGGTGGTGCAGTTTCTGGCCAGCCACCCGCTGGTGAGCCGTGTGGGCCACCCGCTGCTGGAGAGCCACCCCAGCCACGCCCTCGCCGAGAAGCTGCTGCGCTTTGGCGCCAAGGGCGCGGGCTCGGTGTTCAGCTTCGACATCCGGGGCAGCCGCGAGCAGGGCAAGGCCTTCATCGAAGCGCTCAAGATCTTCAGCCACCTGGCCAACGTGGGGGACTGCCGTTCGCTGGTGATCCACCCGGCCAGCACCACGCACTTCCGCATGAGCGACGAAGCACTGGCCGCCGGTGGCATCGGCCCGGGCACGATTCGTCTGTCGATCGGCCTGGAAGACGCCGACGACCTGATCGACGACTTGAAGCGCGCGCTCAAGGCCGCGGAGAAGGCCGCCTGAAACACCCCCACCGTTCGGGCTGAGCCTGTCGAAGCCCTTGCCAGCACCTCGGCAGGCCCTTCGACAAGCTCAGGGCGAACGGAGATGCAAGGAACAAAAATGGAACTCTTCGTCAACGGCGCCAACACCTACTGCTACACCGGCGGCAAGCCTTTTGATGCCGCCAAACCCACCGTGGTCTTCATCCACGGCGTGCTCAACGATCACAGTGTCTGGATCCTGCAAAGCCGTTACCTCGCCCACCACGGCTGGAACGTGCTGGCGGTGGACCTGCCCGGCCACTGCAAAAGCGAGGGTGAAGCGCCCGCGTCGGTGGAGGACGCAGCGACTTTTGTGGCTGCGCTGCTGGATACGGCCGGCGTGCAAAAAGCCGCGCTGGTCGGCCACAGCTGGGGCTCATTGATTGCGCTGGAAGCGGCTGCACGGCTGAAAGAACGCGTGAGCCATCTGGTGCTGGTGGGCGTGGCTTACCCCATGAAGGTGTCGCCTGCGCTGATCGAGGCCTCGCTGAACGAGCCCGAGAAGGCGCTCAAGATGATCAACGTGTTTTCACGCAGCACCCTGGCCGCGCCTCCCTCCGCGCTTGGCCCGGGCACCTGGGTCTATGGCGCGAACCTTGCGCTGAACCGCCGCGTGCTGCGGAGCAACACAAAGGTCAACGTGTTCCACCGCGGTTTCGTGGCTTGCGACAGCTATGCGGGTGGCGAGGCGGCCATGGCGCAGATCACCTGCCCGGTGCTCTTTCTGCTGGGTGAGCAAGACCAGATGACGCACCCCAAGGCCGCGCAAGGCCTGATCTCTTCCGCCCAGGCAAGGGGCTTGCGCGTGCTGGTCACCAGCATGCCGGTGGGTCACCACCAGATGACCGAAGCGCCCGAGGAAACGCTGTCTGCCATGCGCGATTTCCTGCGCGCCACTCCATGAGCTTTGTGCTGCGACCAGAGCACATCACGCCCGCGCTCTCCCCCGGGCGCGCCGGCGAGATTGCGCAGACGTTCGATCTGCGAGCGCTCACACCCGACTTCCTGGCCAACCCTTACCCGGTGTACGCCGCCTTGCGCGAGCACGAGCCCGTGCGCCGCATGCCCGACGGCTCGGTGTTCCTCACGCGCTGCGCCGACCTGATGGCGGTGTACCGGGACGCACAGACCTTCAGCTCGGACAAACAGGTCGAATTCGCCCCCAAGTACGGCCAGGGCTCCGCGCTGTTCGAGCACCACACCACCAGCCTGGTATTCAACGACCCCCCGCTGCACACGCGCGTGCGCCGCCTCATCATGGGTGCACTCACGCGCCGGGCGATTGCCGACATGGAGCCCGGCCTGATCGCGCTGGTCGACAGCCTGCTGGACTCACTGGCAGAGCGCGGCGGTGGCGACCTCATCGAGGATTTCGCCTCGGCCATCCCGGTCGAGATCATCGGCAACCTGCTCGATGTGCCGCACGAAGACCGCGGCCCGCTGCGCGACTGGTCGCTCGCCATCCTGGGTGCGCTGGAGCCCACCATCACACCGGCACAACAGGCGCTGGGCAACCAGGCCGTGACCGACATGCTGGCCTACCTGCGAACGCTGGTGGTGCAGCGCCGCCAGCACCCCGGCGACCCGGAGCGCGATGTGCTCACGAGGCTGATCCAGGGTGAGGCCGGTGGCGAGCAGCTGAGCGAAGTGGAGCTGCTGCAGAACTGCATCTTTCTGCTCAACGCCGGGCATGAAACCACCACCAACCTGATCGGCAACGGACTGATCGCGCTGCAGGAGCACCCGGCAGCCCGCGCGTTCCTGCAAACCGCGCTGAGGCAAACCGCTGGCGACGATGCTGAGCAAGAGGCAGTCATAACCCGCGCAGTGGACGAGTTCCTGCGCTTTGAATCGTCGAACCAGCTGGGCAACCGCCGCGCGGTGAAGGACACGCAGGTGGGCGGTGTGGACCTGAGCGCCGGCACCCTGGTCACGCTGTGCATCGGCGCGGCCAACCGCGACCCCGCGCAGTTCACGGACCCCGAGGTGCTGAACCTCGCGCGCGAAAACAACAAACACCTCGCCTTCGGCTTCGGCATCCACCAGTGCGCAGGCCTGAGCCTGGCGCGGCTGGAGGGGCGCATCGCCATCGGGCGCTTCCTGAAGCGCTTTCCCGATTTCAGGTTGACCGAAGCCCCTGTGCGCGGTGGCCGGGCGCGGTTTCGCGGCTTCCTGCGCGCTCCGTTTGCGGTGAGCTGAGCGCACTTCAGCCCGAGGCGACCGAAGCGCCTTCTGCCATCTCTTGCGCTGCCGACGGCACTGGCGTGGACGCCAGCGCCTGGGCCAGCGTGAGCCCGGCCCAGCGGCTCTCCGACCAGAACCGCGTGGTGTTGGGTTGGCGAGCCAGCAGCAGCCGCTCCACCATCGGGGCCATCGGCGTGCCGGCCGGATCGACCAGCAGCACATATCGTTCACCGTCTTCGTCCAGCCGGCCCAACCAGTCGAGCGCCACCAGCGCGGCCACCGGTTCTTCCAGCTGCAGTGCGTCCACCCGCAGCACCTGGGCCAGGGCCTCCAGGCTCAGGCCCTTGGGTGCGGTGTCGCGCGCGGTGTGCAGCTGCTCCAGCACCTCCAGCGCCAGCTGAAAGCTCCAGCCCGGCGTGTCACCCCGCCGCGCAATGCCCGAGAGCAGGCTGGGCAGGTAGGCCGAGACCACCGCACCCAGCAGCACGATCACCCAGGCCACGTAAAACCACACCAGCAAGATCGGTACGGTGGCGAAGGTGCCGTAGACCACCGAATACGTGGGCACCTGCGCGAGGTACCAGGCCAGCAGCTTCTTGGCCAGCTCCAGGCCGGTGGCCACGAAGATGCCGCCGATGAGCGCGTGGCTCCAGCGCACCCGCGTGTTGGGCACATAGCGGTAGAGCGCGGCGATGCCGCCGGTGAGCAGCGCGAACTGCACCGCATCCAGCAAGAACCGCACACCACCCGGCAAGCCGGATACCACGCCCCGGGACGCGGTGACGGCGTAGGTGGTCACCGTGAGGCTCACGGCCAGCAGCAGCGGGCCCAGGGTGAGCACCGACCAGTACACCAGCACCCGCTGGGTGAACGAGCGCGGCTGGCGCACGCGCCAGATGTCGTTGAGCTTGCGGTCGATGGTGAGGATCAGCGCCAGCGCCGTGACCAGCAGCACCAGCGCGCCGGCCCAGCCGATCTGGCCAGCCTTGCCGGCGAACTGGTTGAGGTAGCTGAATACCTGCTTGGCGATGTCGGGTGGCACCAGGCTTTGCACCAGCCAGCGCTGCAGCGTGACCTGCAACCGGTCAAACATGGGGAACGCGCTGAAGATGGCCAGGGCCACCGTGAACAACGGCACCAGCGAGATGGTGGTGGTGAAGGTGAGGCTGCTGGCGGTGATGCCCAGGCGGTCTTCGCGAAAGCGTTCGCGCAGGGTGATGGCGGTGTTGGCCCAGGGAAAGTTCAAGGCGTCGCGCCACAAGGCGCGAGCGAGGGTTTCCAGGGCACGCAGGCGCTCTTTGAAGGTCATGCCGGTATCATGCCACCTGCCCTTTCCAGCCCGCCATGCCCGACATCACACCCCCCCAAACCCCCGACGACCTCCTTCTTGCGCAGGGAGATTCGGCACGCGCCATCAACGCCACCCGCTGGCTGGCCGTGGGCAGCCTGCTGGGCATGATCGTGTTGGGCTTCCTGTGGGAGATGTGGCTCGCCCCGCTGCGCGAAGGTGGCTCCTGGCTGGTGCTCAAGGTGCTGCCACTCACGATTCCGCTGGCCGGCCTGCTGAAGAACCGCATGTACACCTACCGTTGGGTCAGCCTGATCGTGTGGCTGTACTTCACCGAAGGCGTGGTGCGCGCCACCAGCGACACCGGCCCGTCCGTGTGGCTGGCGCTGATCCAGACGCTGTTGTGCGTCGCCTTGTTCGTGGCTTGCGCGCTGCACGTGCGCATCCGCCTGCGCGCGGCCGGCAAAGAAGCGGTGGCGGCCGACGTGGCCAGCAACACCGCCGCAGCGCAGGGCACGGCGCCCGCAGCTCCGTCCCAGCCATGAAGGCGCAACACGCCGAGCTGCTGGAACATCTGCGCCAGACCGTGGGCGCCGCGCACGTGCTCACGCACGAGGATCCGGCCACCGACCTCTCGGCGTGGGAAAACGACTGGCGAAAGCGCGCTCAGGGTGTGGCGCTCGCCGTGGTGCGACCCGGCAACACCGCCGAGGTGGCCGCCGTGGTGCGCGCCTGCGTCCAGGCCCGCGTGTCGCTGGTGCCGCAAGGTGGCAACACCGGTCTGGTGGTGGGCTCGGTGCCCGACGCATCGGGTACGCAGGTCGTGCTGAGCCTCATGCGCCTGAACACCGTGCGCGACCTCGATGCCGCCAACCTCACCATGACGGTGGAGGCGGGCTGCATCTTGCATACCCTGCAGGACACGGCCGAAAGAGCCGGCTTCCTGTTTCCCCTCAGCCTGGCCGCCGAAGGCAGTTGCAGCATCGGCGGCAACCTTGCCACCAACGCCGGCGGCACGCAGGTGGTGCGATACGGCAACGCGCGCGACCTCTGCCTGGGCCTGGAGGTGGTAACCGCCCAGGGCGAGGTGTGGCACGGCCTCACGGGTCTGCGCAAGGACAACACCGGCTACGACCTGCGCGACCTGTTCATTGGCAGTGAAGGCACCCTGGGCGTCATCACCGCGGCCACGCTCAAGCTGTATCCGCTGCCCGCCGCCAAACTCACCGCCTGGGCAGCGCTGCCCACACTGGACGCGGCCGTGGCCCTGCTCGGTCTCGCGCACCGGCACCTGGGCGCGGGTCTCACCGGGTTTGAAGTCATGGGCCAGTTCGCGCTGAGCCTGGTGGACAAGCACATGCCGCATTTGCGCGTACCGCTGTGGCAAGACGCGCCCTACTGTGTTCTCGTGGAGAACAGCGACAGCGAATCCGAAGCCCACGCGCGGGCGCAATTCGAGCGCCTGCTGGAGTGTGCCTTCGAGCAAGGCCTGGTGAGCGACGCCGTGGTGGCCGAGAGCCTGGCACAGGCGCACGCGCTCTGGCACATCCGCGAGAGCATTCCGCTGGCCCAGGCCGAAGAAGGCCTGAACATCAAACACGACATCAGCATCCCGGTATCAAACATCCCGGCCTTCTGTGCCGAGACCGATGCCTTGCTGCAGCGCGAGATCCCCGGCGTGCGGCTGGTCAATTTCGGCCATCTGGGCGACGGCAACCTGCACTACAACGTGCAGGCGCCCGAGGGTGGTGATGCCAAGGCTTTCCTGGCCTCGCAGGAGGCCCGTGTGAACACGCTGGTCTTCGACGCGGTGGCGCGCTACCATGGGTCGATCAGCGCCGAGCACGGCGTGGGCAGCCTCAAGGCCGACCACCTGCCCCACTACAAAGACCCGGTTGCCCTGGGTCTCATGCGGGCCGTCAAGCAGGCGCTGGACCCGCTCAACCTCCTGAACCCCGGCCGCGTCCTCACACCATGATCTCCCGACTCTGGCTCCGCTGTCTGCTCGCGCTGGCGATCACCGCCACGGGACAGGTGCACGCGGTGGACGCTGCGCAACGCCAGACCTGGCGCGAACAGGCGCAGGGTTTTGAACACGGTGAAGGGGTGAAGCGCGACACCGAGGCCGCCATTCGCCTGTATTGCCAGGCCGCACTCGCGGGCGACGCGGTGTCGGCCTACAACCTTGGCTGGATGTACGCCAACGGCCGCGGTGTGGCGCGCCACGACGGTTACGCAGCCCACTGGTTCGCACGAGCCGCGCTGTTGGGCGACACGCACGCCGAAGGCATGTTCAACCGCCTGGCCACACCGGCAGACAAGCCCGAGTGTGTACAACAGGCCGAGCGCACCGAGCTTCAAAAGGCCAACGAGGCACAGCAGGCCGCCGATGTCGCCGCGCTCGCCACGCGTTACCAGGACCTGGTCGACACGCCCGAAGAACGACGGATCATGAAGATCGTCTACAAGCTGGCGCCGCAATTCGGCATCCAGCCGGGTCTGGCGTTTGCAGTCATCCGCGCCGAGTCCAACTTCAATGTGAACGCCCTGTCCGACAAGAACGCGCAGGGACTGATGCAACTCATCCCCGAAACGGCCGAGCGCTTTCGTGTGCGCAAGCCGTTCGACGCCGAGCAGAACATCCGCGGCGGCCTGTCGTACCTGCAGTGGCTGCTGGCCTATTTCAGGGGCGACGTGCCCCTGGTGCTGGCCGCCTACAACGCGGGCGAAGGCACGGTCGACCGCTTCCGTGGCGTGCCGCCCTACCCTGAAACTCAGGGCTACATCAAACGCATCCAGCAGGTGTTCTCGCTGCAACACCACCCGTTCGACGCCCGCATCACCGCCCCCTCAAGAGCCCTCCCCCAGCGTATTCCATGACCCGTCCCATCCGTTCCCAGTACGAAGACTTCATGCGCCACGTGTTCACCACGGGCGTACAAAAAACAGACCGCACCGGCACAGGCACCACCAGCGTGTTTGGCCACCAGATGCGCTTTGACCTGAACGATGGGTTCCCGCTGGTGACCACCAAGAAGGTGTTCACCAAGGCCATCATCGTGGAGCTCCTCTGGTTCCTGCGCGGCGACAGCAACGTGAAATGGCTGCAGGAACGTGGCTGCAGCATCTGGGACGAATGGGCGCGCGACGATGGCGACCTGGGCCCGGTGTACGGCGTGCAGTGGCGCAGCTGGCCCACACCCGACGGCGGTCACATCGATCAGATCGCCGAGGTGGTGAAGCAGCTCAAGACCAACCCGGATTCGCGCCGCATCATCGTGAGCGCATGGAACGTGGCCGACCTGAACAAGATGGCGCTCATGCCCTGCCATGCGTTCTTCCAGTTCTACGTGGCGCCGCCCACGGAGCCGGGTAGGCGCGGCAAGCTCAGCTGCCAGCTTTACCAGCGCAGCGCCGACATCTTCCTCGGCGTACCCTTCAACATCGCCAGCTACGCGCTGCTCACCCACATGCTGGCGCAGCAGTGCGACCTGGACGTGGGCGATTTCATCTGGACCGGCGGCGACTGCCACATCTACAGCAACCACCATGAGCAGGTGCAGCTGCAGCTCTCGCGCCAGCCCATGGCCTACCCAACCCTCCACATCAAACGCCGCCCGGCCAGCATCTTCGATTACGAGCTCGACGACTTCGAGGTGCAGGGCTACGAACACCACGCGGCCATCAAAGCGCCCGTGGCGGTTTGACAGCGGTGTGAACGCACTGTGATCAGCCGCCGCCAACTGTGGGCGCTGCTGGCGCTCACGCTCATGTGGGGCGTGAACTGGCCCATGATGAAGCTCTCGCTGCAGGAGCTCTCGCCCCTGTACTTCCGTGCCAGCACCATGCTGCTGGGCGCGCTCTGGTTGTTCGCGTATGTGGCCCGGCGTGGTGAGCGCATGTGGCCGGCCCGCGCCGAGTGGGCCACGATTGCCTGGCTCGGTTTGCCCAACGTGCTGGGCTGGCACACGCTGTCCATCTTCGGCGTGAAGGAGCTGGCCTCGGGCCGCGCAGCCATCCTGGGTTTCACCATGCCGATCTTCACCGTGTTGATCGGTGCTGCCTTCTTCGGCGAACGCATCACGCCGCGCGTACGTGCGGCGGTGGTGTGCGCCGGCATCGCCATCGGCCTGCTGCTGTGGCACGAACTGCAAAGCCTCAGCGGGCGGCCCGTGGGCATTGCGTGGATGCTCGCTGCCGCGTTCTGCTGGGGCTTGGGCACCTTGATGTTTCGCCGCGCGCACTTCACGCTCTCGCCCATGGTGGTCACGGTCTGGATGCTGCTGCTGGGCAGTGCGGTGGTTTGGGCCCTGGCGCTGGCACTGGAGCCGCTCCCCAGTCCTTCAGGCTTCTCCACCCCCATGTGGATCAGCCTGGTCTATGGCGTGTTCATCAACTATGGTGTCGCGCAGCTGATCTGGTTCGGCATGGCGCGCGACCTGCCACCGGCCACCAGCGCCATGAGCGTCATGGCGATCCCGCTGGTGGGCACGCTCAGCGCCACCTTCATCGTGGGCGAAGTGCCGCACTGGCAGGACTGGGTAGCCATCGGCTTTGTGATGATGGCGATTGCCAGCGTGCTGCTGCCACCGCGCGCCAGAGGCTCAGCGCCCGGGCCAGCGGCACAATAGCGGCATGTCTGCCCCAGCCCAGCCCAGTACCCGCCTGCACCTCATCTTTGCGCGCGCCGCCAATGGCGTGATCGGCAGAGCAAACGCCCTGCCCTGGCACTTGCCGGAAGACATGGCGCACTTCAAACGCACCACGCTGGGCTGCCCGGTGATCATGGGCCGCAAGACCTGGGATTCGCTGCCGGCGAAGTTCCGGCCGCTGCCGGGCAGGCTCAACATCGTGGTCACGCGCGATGCGCAATGGCAGGCCGACGGCGCCGAGCGCGCCGGCTCGCTGGAAGAAGCCGTGGCACTGTGCCCGCGCGACGCTGACGCCTGGGTGATCGGTGGCGCGCAGATCTACGCCGCCGCGCTGCATCTGGCCGACACGGCCGTGGTCACGGAGATTGCGCAAGACTTCGAGGGCGACGCCTTCGCGCCCGTGTTCGGCCCCACCTGGCGAGAGACCGCACGCGAAACACACACCGCGGCCAACGGCCTGCCGTTCGCTTTCGTCACCCACACCCAAACCCGCTGAAGCCATGCAAATAGCCACCTGGAACATCAACTCCCTGACCGTGCGCCTGCCCCAGGTGCTGGACTGGCTGGCCGCGAATCCTGTGGACGTACTCGGCCTGCAAGAGCTCAAGCTGGTGGACGAAAAATTTCCCTTCGACGCCTTGAAGGCGATCGGGTACCACGCGGCCGCCTTTGGCCAGAAAACCTACAACGGCGTGGCGATTCTGAGCCGCACACCGATGCGCGATGTGGTGCGCAACATTCCCGGCCACAGCGACGAGCAGGCCCGTGTGATCGCTGCGACGCTGGACACACCCGAGGGCCCGCTGCGGATGGTCAACTGTTACTTTGTCAACGGGCAGGAGCCGGGCAGCGAAAAGTTTGCCTACAAGTTGCAATGGCTGGCCGCGCTGCACCGCTGGGTCGCCGAGGAGATGCAGGCCCATTCACGCCTGGTGCTGGTGGGCGACTTCAACGTGGCGCCCGAAGACCGCGACTCGTTCGATCCGGTGGGCCTGAAGGGCACCATCCACCACACGGTGGAAGAGCGCACTCACTTCCAGGCGCTGCTGGCACTGGGCCTCACAGATGCCTACCGCATGTTCGAACAGCCCGAGAACAGCTACTCGTGGTGGGACTACCGCATGTTGGGTTTCCAGAAAAACCGCGGCCTGCGCATCGACCACATTCTGGTGAGCGAAGCGCTGCGCGACAGCGTGAAAGCCTGCACCATCGACCGTACGCCCCGCAAGAACCCGCAGCCCAGCGACCACGCGCCGGTGGTGGTGACGCTCGCCTGAGAGGATTTACCCAGAAACGCCGCGGGGGGTCATTCCAAGTTCAATTCCTGGATTTTCCGGGTGATCGTGTTGCGGCCAATGCCCAGCTTGTGCGCAGCCTCGATGCGCCGACCCCGGGTGTTCACCAGCGCCGTCTGAATCAGCTTGGTCTCGAAGCGGCGGGTGAGCACGTCCCACACGTCGGTGCGTCCTTCTTCCAGCAGAGCCAGTGCCTCGGCCTGCAAACCGGTCTCCCAACCGGGCGCTGAGGGCGTCGCCCGCGTCGGTTCAGACACATACACCGGCTCGGCTGTAGCAAACACGGGCGAGCCAAGGTGCAAGGCGTCGGACAGCGCAGCCGGCGCCACCGCAGCAAAAGCCAATGCTGGCGCAGCGGTGGGCGTTGCCAGCGCATCTGGTGTTGCGGCCAACGACGTCAGCGACGCACCCGCCATCGCCAGCACTTCGGGCGGCAGGTCCTTGAGTTCAATCACCTGCGCCGGTGCCATGACAGTCAGCCAGTGGCACACGTTTTCCAACTGCCGCACGTTGCCCGGGAAGTCAAACGTGCCGAGCAACCGGATCGCCGGTTCCGAGATCCGCTTGGGTTCCACGCCCAGCTGTTTTGCACTCTGCTGCAGGAAGAAGCGCGTGAGCATGGGCACGTCTTCACGCCGCTCCCGCAGCGCCGGCAGACGCAGACGGATCACGTTGAGCCGGTGGAACAAATCCTCGCGGAACACACCTTCCTTGACGCGCTGTTCCAGGTTCTGGTGGGTCGCGGCGATCACGCGCACGTTGGCGCGCACGGCGCTGTGGCCACCCACGCGGTAAAAATTTCCGTCCGACAGGACGCGAAGCAAACGCGTCTGCAGGTCAAACGGCATGTCACCGATTTCATCGAGGAACAGCGTGCCGCCATCGGCCTGCTCAAAGCGGCCGCGGCGCATGGTCTGCGCGCCGGTGAAAGCGCCGCGCTCATGGCCAAACAGCTCGGACTCCAGCAGATCCTTCGGGATGGCGGCCGTGTTGATCGCCACGAAAGGGCCCCCAGCACGCGGAGAGTGCTTGTGCAGCGCTCGCGCCACCAGCTCCTTGCCCGAGCCCGATTCACCGGTGATCAACACCGTGACCTGGCTTTGGCTCAAGCGCCCGATCGCTCGAAACACATCCTGCATCGCGGGCGCCTGGCCAAGCATCTCGGGCGCGGCGGTCATGCGTTCCTCGGCCACCTCTTCGCGCTGGCTTTCTTCCACCGCGCGCCGGATCAGTTCCACTGCCTTGGGCAGGTCAAACGGTTTGGGCAGGTATTCGAAGGCGCCGCCCTGAAAGGCGGACACCGCGCTGTCGAGGTCGGAGAAGGCCGTCATGATGATCACCGGCAGGCCGGGCAGCATTTCCTTGACCTTCTCCAGCAGCTCCAGGCCCGAGCCACCGGGCATGCGGATGTCACTCACCAGGATCTGCGGGCCTTCGCTCTCGGGCGTATCGATCAGCGCCTTGAGCACGTCCTGCGGGTTGGTGAAGCTGCGGGTGGGCAGGTTCTCGCGCAACAGCGCTTTTTCGAGCACGAAGCGGATCGATTGATCGTCGTCCACTATCCAGATCGGCTTCATGTGTTTGTCGTCCCTTCTTGTGGCGCAGCGCTCGGCAATGGTTGTCTGTTTCAGGGCAGGGGGATCAACAGCTTGAAGTCTGTGAATCCCGGCACGCTCTCACATTCGATCAATCCATGGTGCTGCTGGACAAAGGTTTGCGCCAGCGTGAGCCCCAGGCCGGAGCCGCCATCGCGCCCCGACACGAGCGGGAAAAAGATGCGGTCCTTGATCGAGTCTGGAACGCCAGGCCCGTTGTCAATGACATGCAATTCCAATGCCAGGCGATAGCGCTGCTTGCCAAATGTCACCTGCCGACCCACGCGGGTCTTGAAGGTGATTTGCGCGTCGCCCGCGGCGATGCGATCGGACAAGGCTTGCGCGGCGTTGTGCGCGATGTTGATCACGGCCTGGATCAGCTGCTCGCGATCACCGCGGAACTCGGGAATCGAGGCATCGTAATCGCGCACCACGCGCAAGCCCTTCGGAAATTCAGCCAGGATGAGCGAGCGCACCCGCTCGCAGACTTCGTGGATGTTCACATCGCCCACCACATGAGGGCGGCGGTGCGGCGCGAGCAACCTGTCCACCAGCGACTGCAGCCGGTCAGCCTCGTGAATGATGACCTGCGTGTACTCGATGAGTTCACGAGAATCGAGCTCCATCTGCAGCAGCTGCGCCGCACCACGAATGCCGCCCAGCGGGTTCTTGATCTCGTGGGCCAGGTTGCGGATGAGTTCCTTGTTGGCCTGCGCCTGGTCGATCAGGCGCTCTTCGCGTTCCTGCCGGGCCTGCTGCTCCAGCGGCAGCAATTCAACGACCACCTCGCCTTTGCTTTCCGTCTGTGCCACCACCACATGCACCGGCAAGGCTTCGTGGCTCACCCGCTTGAGCCAGGCGTCGTAACGCAGTGCTGCGAACTCGTTGCCACGTGCGCCATGGAGCGCGCTTTCCAGCAGGGCGGGTTCTGTGAAGCAGTCCTGAAACAGCGTGCCAGCGATGCTGCGCCTGGACGTGCCCAAGGCATCTTCAAGCGCGGCGTTGGCATAGAGCACATGCCCTTCGGCATCGACCACGGCGACCAGGGTGGCCAGCAGGTCCAGGGACTGGAAGCGGCCTGTCGCAGGCGTCGGCGCGCCCTCTGCTCCCGTGACCTTGGGGCTGGACGGCGCGCGGCGTTTGATCGGAGTGGTGGCTGGTGTTGTCTTCAAGCCGCTCATCTTGCGGCATTTCCCGATGCAGCGGGCAGCCGGCCGAGTTCTCGCTGCAGACCAGCAACGTCGCTCTCGGCGCGCGCCACCGCAGCCTTGAGCTCGGCCACGCGGTCGAGATATCGCTGGTAGTTGCGCGATTCAATGCCCTGCTTCTCGGGTTCGCCGTTGGCGTACGCCTTGCGCGCTTGCGCCAGCCGCTCCTCAGCTTTTCGCAGCTCGGTTTCGAGAATGGCTTTGGCATCGCTGTCGCGAGCGCGCTGCGAAGCGGGATCCACGCGGTCGGAGGAGCTGCGCGGCGTTGCGGCCGGTGCACTGCGGGCCACCGGCTTCGTGCCTTCAACAATGGTGATGTTGCCTCCCTCCATCGGGGTGCAGTTGCGACTCTTGGCCACCTGGGCGTTGTTGGTGTACTCGTTGCCGCAGCGGTAAATGCGCTCCTGGGCCTGGGCGGGCAGGCTGCACAGCAACACGGCACCTGCGACGAGGCCTGGAAAAAGAGAAAAATGCAGGGGGGACATGGGCACGAGGTCTCCGTTGGGTCGATACGGCTAGACTGCGCCGTTCATCGCGAATCAGTATGACGGAAAACCCTTGCAAAAGTGCCGCCGCCGGGACCGTTCACAGGGCCAGATGTCGCTCCAAAACAAAAAAGGGACGGCTTGCGCCGTCCCTTTTCTGCAGGTTGGCCCGGTCAGACCGGGCTGTCCATCACAGGCTGTAGTACATGTCGAATTCGACCGGGTGCGGCGCCATGCGGAAACGCGTGACTTCGCCCATCTTGAGTTCGATGTAAGCGTCGAGCATGGAGTCGGTGAACACACCACCTTTGGTCAGGAAGCTGCGACCCTTGTCGAGGTACTCCAGCGCCTGGTCGAGGCTGTGGCACACGGTGGGCACCAACTTGTCCTCTTCCGGCGGCAGGTGGTACAGATCCTTGGTGGCGGCTTCGCCCGGATGGATCTTGTTTTCCACGCCGTCCAGACCGGCCATCATCAAGGCCGAGAAGGCGAGGTACGGGTTGGCTGAAGGATCGGGGAAACGCGCTTCGATTCGACGACCTTTGGGGTTGGCCACATACGGAATTCGGATCGAGGCCGAGCGGTTGCGGGCCGAGTAAGCCAGCTTCACCGGGGCTTCGAAGCCGGGCACCAAGCGCTTGTACGAGTTGGTACCTGGGTTGGTGATGGCGTTCAGCGCGCGGGCGTGCTTGATGATGCCGCCCACGTAGTACAGCGCGAACTCGCTCAGGCCGGCGTAGCCGTCACCTGCGAACAGGTTCTTGCCATCTTTCCAGATCGACTGGTGCACGTGCATGCCGGAGCCGTTGTCGCCGGCGTAGGGCTTGGGCATGAAGGTGGCGGTTTTGCCGTAGGCATTCGCCACGTTCCACACCACGTACTTGAGCACCTGGGTCCAGTCAGCGCGCTCCACGAGCGTGCTGAACTTGGTACCGATCTCGTTTTGGCCAGCGCCCGCCACTTCGTGGTGGAACACCTCGACCGGGATGCCCAGCGATTCGAGGATCAAGGACATCTCGGCGCGCATGTCTTGCGTGCTGTCGACCGGGGGAACGGGGAAGTAACCGCCCTTGACGGTGGGACGGTGGCCGCGGTTGCCACCTTCGAGTTTGGCGCCGCTGTTCCAAGGGGCTTCGTACTCGTCGATCTCGCACATCACGCGGCCGGGTTCGTTGCTCCAGCGCACGCCGTCAAAGATGAAGAATTCGGGTTCTGGGCCAAAGTAGGCGGTGTCGCCCAGACCGGACGCCTTGAGGTAGGCCTCGGCGCGCTTGGCAATGGAACGCGGATCGCGGTCGTAAGCCTTGCCGTCACCCGGCTCGATCACGTCGCACTGCAGGAACAGCGTGGTTTCTTCGAAGAACGGATCGATGTTGGCGGTGTTGGAGTCGGGCATGAGTTGCATGTCCGACGCTTCAATGCCTTTCCAGCCAGCCACCGACGAGCCGTCGAAGGCGTGGCCCGAAGTGAACTTGTCTTCGTCGAAGTGGGAAACGGGCACGGTGACGTGCTGCTCTTTGCCCCGGGTGTCGGTGAAACGGAAGTCAACGAACTTGACGTCGTTGTCCTTCACCATCTGCATCACGTCTGCGACGGTCTTGGCCATCAAATACTCCTGTAGCTGGGTGAGTGAAAAATGAAAATCGACATGGGAATGAAGCAGTATTTGTGCCAAACATCACCCAGGTTCACCTGAACGGGGCATCTGCCTTCAAACGCCCGGGGATTATGGCGCAGGCCATGCGCCACAAAGGTTCACGGTGTCGCGACCCCGGGGCGTTTTTCAGCGCCAGCGCCGCTGAAGAGCCGACAAACGGACGAAATGCACGACATTGGTGCAACAATCGGCAACGCACTGCGCAGGTGCGGTTTAGCCTCGCACCATTTCGGGGCCAAGCTCGGCGCCCTGCAGACGCAGTCCGGCCAGCAGACTGGCGAACGCGTTGCCGACCACGTCGGACCGCCCCTTGACACCCAGTTCGATGTGGCGCCCGAACTCCGGATGGTCGACGCTGGGCAGGCTGAACACCTTGACCGGGTGGTCGCGCTCCAGTTGCTCCATCAAAGGCGTCAATGCAGCCTCCATGGCCCCCATCACGATCACCGATCGCTCCAGCCACGCCCCCTGGCTGTGCAAATGTGCGCAGGCGTTGTCCAGCACCCATTCGATCATGGGCCAGGCCATGACGGGGAAACCCGGAAGGAAATGCACCTGACCGCCACCACGGCCGGTGCAAGTGAAACCGGGGATCTTGTTGTAGGGGTTCTGGATGATGGTTGCACCCAGGGGAAACACGCCCATGTTGTACCGATGCACGTTGTCCGGACGCTGGGGGTCGAACACCTGACCCTGCTCAGCGGCGATATCTCGCATGCGCGACTCGATCAACAGCCTGGCTTCGGGGTGCAGAGCAAGCTCCAACCCCAGCGCAGCCGCCGCGCACTGGCGGGTATGGTCGTCGGGCGTGGCGCCGATTCCTCCGCAAGAAAATACGATTCCTGGTTGCGCGAATGCGTCGCGCAGGTTGGCCGTGATGCTCTGGCGATCGTCACCCACGAAGCGAGCCCAGGACAAAGACATGCCTCGCGCACCCAACAGTTCAATGACCTTGGGCAGGTGCTTGTCCGAGCGCTTGCCCGAGAGGATTTCATCGCCGATGATGATCAGGCCAATGGTTGGCGTCATGAGGTGCTCGATGGAGGTGGTGGGCGTGAGAGACGTTCAGACGTTGCCGGTCTGATCCGACCCCGGCAGGAGCGGTGCATCCGCTCGCTCATCGAGAGGGCGAACACGCTCGGGGTCGGCATCCAGCACCTCCACGGGAACAACCGCACGCAAGCGTTGCAGAGCAGCCAGTGCGTAATGGGCAAACCAGAGCGAGGCAAATGCAAAAACGAGGGTGTAGGTCCAGATGGCCAGCGGCACGAGCAGCGGGGCCATGGCGATGAACATGGCCCCCGATGCCCACAACAGGCTGGGTGCCGCTCCCAGATAACCACTGAGCACGCCCATCAGCAACAAGTTGCCGCGGTGCTCCCTCAGAATCGACTGCCGCTCTTCGCTGCTGGCGTGCGTGGCCAACGCATCGAACGCAAAAACCCGGTAGGTGAGCCAGCCCCAGATCAGGGGCGGCAGGATCAACACCAGCGGTGGAACCAGCCACAGTGGCATGGAGATCACCAGAGCCACGATGGCCAGCAAGGTGGAGCCCAGGGACCACAGAACACTGACAAGCAGCGACCCGCCGTGCTTGCGCTCCAGGCCGGCAAAACGGCGGTGCCCCACCAGATCCACCATGGCAGGCGTCATGAACATCGCCACCAGCAACAGGCACAGCAAAACGATGACCGGCGTGGCCATGACCAGCACCAGCAGTGGTGCGAAGACACCGGTGAGCGCGCCCATGCCTATCTGGTCCATCCAGGCGAGCAAGGTCTCCACCAGTGCGAACGATGCCAGCCACGCGCCCACCGAGGCCACGGCACCCTCCCAGAAGAAGTATCCCAGTCCGAACGACAGCACGACCATCAGGATCAATGGAAGCAATGAGAGTGCAATCACCCGAGGGTGCACGCAGTACGCGACGGCGCGCCAGAACGAATCAAAGAGCAAGGACATCGCACGAGAATACAGCGAATCCCTGGATCTCATGGAGCATGAGGTCCATCTGCCGCTAGCATCGTGCTGATGAATCGCATCGACATTTCAAGCGTGGCCATCGAGCTGCTTCACATACCCGGCCCCGCCGACCGCGCACCTCTGGTTTTTCTTCACGAGGGCTTGGGCAGCGTTTCCATGTGGAGCCAGCGGGGGCGCATGTGGCCCGCCGAGTTGTGCTCAGCCACTGGACGCGCCGGCTGGATCTATTCAAGGCGAGGCTATGGACAGTCCGATCCGGTGGTGGATGTGAGGGGCGCTCCTCGGCGCAGTGGACCGTGGCATATCGGTCGCCACGAACCCGACTACATGCACTTCGAAGCTCATGAAGTCCTCCCTCAACTGCTCAAGAAGTTGGGCATCGAACGGCCTGTTCTGGTGGGCCATTCGGATGGAGCCACGATCGCCCTGCTTCATGCCAGCCGGCACGATGTGTCTGCCTGCGTGGCCCTGGCACCTCATGTCTTTGTGGAAGCCATGTCGCTCAATGCGATTGCCCAGGCAAGGCAGCTGTTTGAGGCAGCGCCGGAGGCAGCGGGTGGGTTGCGGCAACGACTGGCGCGCCACCATCGCGACGTCGACAACGCTTTCTGGCAATGGAACGATGTGTGGCTCAGCGATGCCTTCAAATCTTTCGACATCTGCGAAGAGCTCCGATCCATCTCGGCGCCATTGCTCCTCGTGCAAGGCGTCAATGATGAGTACGGTTCCATGGACCAACTCGCCGCCATCGAGCGTCAAGTCCCCCAGGCCCTCCGTGAGGAACTGCAGCAATGTGGCCACATTCCTCACAAGGATCAACCTGAACGCCTCTCGGCCATGGTGTGTGACTTTCTGAAGGATGTGAAATGACATTCTTCGCTGCTTACCCCCTATGTAGGATGTACGAATGTCCAGCAGAGCGGCACAATTCTGCGTGTCGGACAGGCTGAACCCATCAGGGGGCAAGGTCGTCGCCCCGGGCTCCCAGCGCCTCGCCAGCACCGATCCAGCATTGCCATCGCAAGATCCGCCTTTCACAGCCGCCTGGGTGATGCGCAAGACACCCAAACGAGCGTCGATGTGGTCCAAATGACCCATCAAACGCGGCGCAAACCCCAAGAAGTTCACACCTTCTTCGTGTATCCGGATTGAACAACCCCCACGGGTTGCTCGAACTGCATACACTTTGATACAGATTGACCAATTGCCCTCGACACCAATGACCGACTGGACCAACCCATGGCTGCTTGCAGCGCTGGTGCCCGCTTTGCTGGCACTGGGCGCTTTGCTGCACCGCATGTGGGCAGACCGGCAAGCCAGGCAACGGCGACGCATCCCCAAACACTGGCCCCTGAGCACCCGCGCGCTCGCCAACAGCGAAGAAGCCCGCGTCTGGCATTGGCTGGCCAGGGCGTTTTATGACCATCACGTGATGATCAAGCTCCCAGTCACTCGCTTCACCTTGCCCCGTGATCGGGAACAAGGCATGGAGTGGTACAAGCTGCTGGGGAGTGTGTACTGCACCTTCACGGTATGCCGTTCAGACGGCCGGGTCCTTGGATGTCTGGACGTACCCGGCACCGCAGGGCTTCCCCGCAGCACGAGAGCCCTCAAACATTCGTTGCTGACCCAGTGCGGCCTTCCCTACTGGGTGGTGCGCTCCAACAGCCTGCCCACGGTAGCCGAAATTCGAGCCGAGTTCCTGGGCGAGTCGGCATTGAACCAGTCAATGCGTGAGCGTGAAATGGAAGAGCGCGCCATCATTGCAGCCCAAGCCAATCTGCGCACGGTGCTTACCCGGCAACGCAGCACACGTTCCAGTGATTTCGCCCCACTCTCGACCTGGCCCAACAGCACCACCGGTGAGCCACGCAGCGATTTCAATTCTCAGTGGCAAGAAAACTCATTTCTCATGCCGCTGGACAGCCGCAAAGGCGACCTGCTTTGACTTGAGGCGACCGCTTCAGACCAGCGTTTTTTGTGTCAGCGCCCGCACCTCGTCCGACGTCAGCCAGCGCCACTGACCGGGCGGCAAGTTTGCCGTCAACGACAGGGCCCCCACTGAGGATCGGTGCAACCCTTCCACACGATTGCCCACGGCAGCCACCATGCGCTTGACCTGGTGGTACTTGCCTTCGGTCAAGGTCAGTCTGAGGTGAAGCTCGTCCTCGGCAGAGCAAGCCTCCGCCCGCACTGGCTGGGGATCATCGTCCAGCACAACCCCCTCCATAAGCCGGCTCACCTGCTTCGCATCCAGAGGATGTTTGACGAGGACTTCATACACTTTGGGAACATGGTGACGTGGCGAGGTCAATCGATGAATGAACTTGCCGTCGTCAGACATCAGCAGCAAACCAGTGGTGTCCTGGTCCAGCCGGCCAACGGCTTGCACACCCGCCGCCGCACCGCCACCGCGAGCACGCAGAGGAGCAGGCAACAAGGTGTAGACGCTCGGATAGGTGCTTGGCTTTTGTGAGCATTCGAAGCCTGCAGGCTTGTGGACCATGAGGTAGGCCCGCTCGTGATAAGCCCAGGTAACACCCTGCACCTGAAATATCAAACCCTCTTCGGAAAACGACGCCGACGGGTCGATACACAGCACCAGTTCATCGTCAACGACAACCCTCACCAGTCCTTGCTGGACCAGTCCGCAACAAATGCGGCGCGTGCCGAAGCCCTGGGAAAAAAGAATGTCCTGCAACTGCATCATGGTGCGTGAATTGTCGCTGCTCGGCGGCGCACGCCCGCGCATTCAAGGACAATCATTGCTTGCTTACCCCTACACCTCCGACAGGTCGAATGAAGAACAGACTCAAGACTTGGTTGCCAAAGCCAGAGGCCTTGCAGAACAGCCGCTGGCTGCGCTGGATGGGGCCCGTGCTCAACCATCCACGCCTTTGGCACTTCAGTCGAAAAGGCATCGCTCTCGGCCTGGCATTGGGTATTTTTTTCGGACTGTTGATCCCCGTCGCACAAATTCCCTTTGCCGCGGCCTTGGCCGTTGCGCTGCGCGCCAACGTGCCGATGGCAGTAGCCAGCACTCTGGTCACCAATCCGGTGACTTTTGGTCCTGTCTACTACGGCGCGTACCGCCTCGGAAAAGCCGTACTCGGTCAGCGGGCGCCCAGCGATCGGGAGATCAGATCTGAACTCCGGGCCGTTCAAAAGGAGCCTCCTGCCATTGAAGGTTTCGGAAACCGCATCCGCCATGGGTTTCAACAGCTGAGCACGGTTGGAAAACCACTGGTGGTTGGCCTGGCCATTGTGGCCAGCCTCAGCGGCATCGCGGTCTATTTTCTGGTCAGCGGTATCTGGATCCTGAGAACCCGATGGATGCGAAGCAAGCGACTGAGGTCCAGGACCGTTCGAGCAGGTCACGAAACCTGAAGAAGTGCTGCCAGCAAAGGCACAAAAAAAGTTGCCCGGGGGAACCGGGCAACTTGATTGCGGTTGTTGGTGGAGCTGGGGGGATTTGAACCCCCGTCCGCAAGCCTTCTTCGAGCAGTTCTACATGTGTAGCCGTCTGATTTGGGTCTCGCCGCCCGAGTCGCGCAGTGGCACGCTAAACGGGAAGCCAGCATCCTTGAGTCTCGCCCTGCGTCAAGGTGCCCGACGCAGAACCAGCCGATGAAATTATCCTTGCAGCCGGGAGGTCTTGCGACCCCCTTGCCCAGCCCATCGGCCTGCTGTTGCAAGGCTCACCGCTGATTAAGCGGCGAGTGCGAAACGTTCGTCGTTTGCAGTTGGTTTTTTTCTGTTGC
>JBBQKZ010000037.1:0-28534 GCA_038327405.1 Burkholderiales bacterium
AGGCGGGGATGGGGGCTTGTTCGCCTGCAGGCCCCCACCCCTGCCCTCCCCCAGCGGGGGAGGGAGCCAGAGAGGCGAAGAAGATGCGCAGCTTGTCCAGCGGCAACAACATCAAGTCGTGCAGACACAGCCCCGGCAAGGCCTCCAGCTGCGCACGCGACCACTTCACGCCCAACGGCAAATAAAGCTTTGCAGGCTTCAGCACCGCGTTCGCCTGCACCTTCGTGCCCAGGCGCCAGAGCAGGCTGTCCGTCTTCAGCCGCGCGCCACCGCAGCTCGGGCACTCGGTGTAGCTGCGGTACTTGGACAAGAGCACGCGGATGTGCATCTTGTAGGCCTTGCTTTCCAGGTATTCGAAGAACCGGTCCACGCCGTACCAGTGCTGGTTCCACTCGCCGTTCCACTGCGGCGAACCGGCCCGCACCCAGTGCTTCTGCTCGTCGGTGAGCTTGGCCCAGGGCGTGTCGCGCGGGATGCCGGCCGCTTCGGCGTGCCGCATCATGTCGTCCTGCGCCTCTTTCCAGGCCGGCGTCTGGAACACCTTGATCGCGCCCGCGCGCAGCGTGAGCTTGTCGTTGGGAATCACCAGCCCGTAGTCGACCCCGATCACCCGCCCGAAACCCCGGCAGGCCTCGCAAGCCCCCACCGCCGAGTTGAACGAAAACATCGACGGCGTGGGCTCGCTGTAACGGATGTCGCTCTCGGGGCAATGCAGGCCGGTGCTGAAACGCCAGATCTCCGGCTCGGCCCCCGCTTTCAATTCGGGGTCAGCCAATTCGGGGTCAGATTCCAATTTCGCCCGGGCTAAATTGTAATCTGACCCCGAATTGAGGGCATACACCATGAGCTTGCCGCCACCTCGCTTGAGGCCCACTTCGATGGCCTCCATCACGCGCGCGAGTTCGGTGGTGCCGATGCGGAAGCGGTCGGCCACCACGTCGAGCACCTTGATCGCCTCCATGGGCGCAGCCTTGGCCCTTCCCTTGGTCTTGGTCTTGTCGTCCACGGCGGGCGCGGCGCGATGCACGACACGTTCGGCCTGCACCCGCGTGTAGCCGCTGGCCGAGAGCCATTGTTCGATTTCTTCGGGTGTGGTGCTGGCGGGCAGCTCCACCGGGAAGGTGACGACGAGGCGTGGGTCGCCCCGCTCCTTGGCCCGCTGTTTCAACTCCAGGTAGATCGACTCCGGTGAGTCATGCCGGACCAGGGCCGCGGTGTCCCGGTCGAACAGCTCGGCGCCGCGCGCGAACAACAGCTTCAGGTGGTCGTTGAGCTCGGTCATGGTGCCGACCGTGGAACGCGAGCTGCGCACCGGGTTGGTCTGGTCGATCGCTATGGCCGGCGGCACACCCTCCACCCGGTCCACCGCCGGCTTGTCCATGCGGTCGAGGAACTGCCGTGCGTAAGCGCTGAAGGTTTCCACGTAGCGGCGCTGGCCTTCGGCAAACAAGGTGTCGAACACCAGGCTGGACTTGCCCGAGCCGCTCGGCCCTGTGACCACCGTGAGCTCGCCAGTGCGGATGTCCAGATCGATGTTCTTCAGGTTGTGCTGGCGCGCGCCGCGGATGCGGATCAGCCCCGTGCCACCTTCCGTCGGTCGCTCGCGCCCCTCGTCGTTGGACGCGGGTGGAATCACGGCCGCAGGCAACTCGGCGGGCAAAAAAGCATCAGACATGCAGGGGCTCCAGAGGGGGACGCAAAGATTCTACGGAGCAGCGCGACATACCCCCTGCCGTGTACGTCATAACCACAATTTCCCGACCGGGCTGACTGCCTAGACTGAGCCCTCCTTTCGAGACACATTCCATGAAAAAAACCTCCGCTTCCTGGTCCAGAGGCCTCACCACCCTCGCTGTCATCGGATTCGTCGCCCTCTCCGTGCCGGCCTGGGCCCAGCTGCGCATCGGCAACCCCTCGGGCATCACTGGCTCGGTCGCTGCCGGCGTGAAGGAAAACATCGACGGCGCCAGGCTGTACTTCGACGCGGTCAACGCGCGCGGCGGCGTGAATGGTCAGAAGATCGAAATGATTTCGGTGGACGACAAGTTCGACCCCAAGGTCACGGTGGAAGTCTCGCGCCAGCTCATCACCCAACAAAAGGTGCTGGCCCTGTTCCTGAACCGGGGTACGCCACATTCACAGGCCTTGCTGCCGATGTTGGCCGAATTCAAGGTGCCACTGGTGGGTCCGAGCACGGGCGCCATGGTCTTGCACGAGCCGGTGAACCCGTGGGTGTTCAACGTGCGCGCCACTTACCAGCGCGAAGCCGCCAAGGCGATCGAACACCTCGCCAGCATCGGCATGACACGCATTGCGCTGCTGGAAACGGACGACTCCTTCGGCGCCGACTCGGCGGCCGGCGCGCTCAAGGGCTTTGCCACCGTCGGGCAAACGCCTGTGCTGCAGGCCAAGTTTCCGCGCGACAAGCCCGACTTCACCGAGCTCGCGGCGCAGGTCCTCAAGAGCAACGCCCAGGCGGTGATGGTGATCGGCTCGGCCGGCAACACCGCCAACGGCATGAAGGCGCTGCGTGCCGCAGGCTCGCGGGCACAGATGGTGACCCTGTCCAACAACGCGTCCGACGGTTTCATCAAGCTGCTGGGAGACAACGCACGCGGTGTGATCGTCACCCAGGTGTTTCCCAACGAACGCTCCGTGGCCTACCCGCTGATCAAGGAAGCCCAGGACCTCGCCAGGGCCAAAGGTCTGGACGGTGTGTCTCCGGCCATGATGGAAGGGTTTGCCGCTGCCAAGGTGATCACCGAAGGCCTGCGCCGCGCCGGCCCGAACCCGACTCCCGTGGCCTTGCGCGACGCGCTGGAAGGCTTGCGCAACTACGACATCGGGGGTTTGCAGATCAACTACAGCCCCACCGATCACACGGGTCTGGATTTTTCGGATCTCTCCATCGTGAACGCCTCCGGCAAGTTCATGCGGTAGAGGCCTCTACGACTTCACAATCAACACCGGCATCTTTGCGTGGGTCAGCACCTTCTGCGCCACACTGCCCAGAATCAGCGCTTTCACCCCCTGGCGGCCGTGTGAGCCCATCACGATCAGGTCGCACCCTTCGGCCTCGGCCGTTTCGATGATCCCCTCGTAGATCACGTTGCGCTCAATGGTGTCGCCAGCGAACGGCACGCCTTCGGCGGCGCAGGCCATGCGGGCGGCGTCGAGCGCCACACCCGCCGCGGTCTTGGCTTCGGTCAGGTACGCCTGCAGGCCGATGGCCGAGGCGTCGCCGATGCCGATGTAGGGGAACGGATCGATCACGTAGACGCCGACGATCTGGGCGCCCTGGCTCTTGGCCAGGCCCACGGCCGCTCGGGTGGCGAACACGCCGAGCTCGGAGCCGTCGGTGGGTAGCAGGATTTTCTTGAACATGGTCGCTCTCCTCCAGGTGATGAATGAACAGGTCCGCACGCAGCGGTCTCATGCCATCGTAGAAAGGGCCGGGCTGAACGGCCTTGCGTCAGATCAAACCCGGGCCGATTCCGGTATGGACACCGCAGGCTGCACGTCCACCGCACAGTACTTCAGTTCGGCGATCTTGCCCACCGGGTCCAGGGCCGGGTTGGTGAGCAGGTTGGCCGCGGCTTCCGCGTAGGCAAAGGGAATGAAGACGGTGTCCAGCGGCATCGCGTCGTCCAGCCGCACCGGCAGCGCAACCTCGCCACGGCGCGAGCGCACCTGCGCCAGCGCACCCGCCGTCAGACCCAGTCGCCGCGCGGTGGTGGTGTGCAGGCTGACCACCGGGCCGGGTTCAAGCGCATTGAGCACACCGCTGCGCCGCGTCATGCTGCCGGTGTGCCAGTGCTCCAGCTGGCGCCCGGTGATGAGCACCATGGGAAAGCTGGCGTCGGGCACCTCGGCCGGGGGCGTGACGTTCGCACCCACCAGCGTGGCGCGCCCGCTGGCGGTGGGGAACCCGTCGGTGAACACCACCGGGTGGCCGGGGTCGTCTTCGCTGTTCACCGGGTAGGTCACCGCGCCTTCGCGCTGCAGACGCGCCCACGAGAGGCCAGCGATGCTGGGCATCATGGCGCGCATTTCCTCAAACACGGCGCCGATGCCGGCGCGTGCGTCTTCGGTGGCGGAGCCATCGGCGGCCACGCCATAAGCCCAACCCAGGCCCAACCGGCGTGCCAGCTGCTCGGTGATCCACGCATCGGCCATGGCCTCGCCGGGTGCGCGCACCGCCTTGCGGCCCAGCTGCACGCAGCGGTCGGTGTTGGTGACGCTGCCGGTCTTCTCGGGCCAGGCGGTGGCGGGCAGCACCACGTCGGCCAGGCTCGCGGTTTCGGTCAAGAAGATGTCCTGCACCACCAGGTGGTCCAGCCCTGCCAGGGCTTCGCGCGCATGCGTGGCATCGGGGTCGCTCATGGCGGGGTTTTCGCCCTGGATCAGCATCGCGCGGATCTCGCGGCGGTGCGCAGCGTCGATGATTTCCACCACGGTCAGGCCCGCCTCGCTGCCCAGCGTGCCGGGCGGCAGGTTCCACAGGTGCTCGGCCTTCTCCCGCGCGTGCACATCGCTCACCTTCTGGTAGTCGGGCAGCACCATGGGGATCAGCCCGGCGTCGCTCGCGCCCTGCACGTTGTTCTGCCCGCGCAGCGGGTGCAGGCCGGTGCCGGGGCGGCCGATCTGCCCGGTGATGAGCGAGAGCGCGATCAGGCAGCGCGCGTTGTCGGTGCCGTGCGTGTGCTGGCTGATGCCCATGCCCCAGAGGATCATGGCGTTCTTGGCTGTGGCATAGGCTCGCGCCACCTCGCGCAGCGTGGCTGCATCGATGCCGCAGACCGGGGACATGGCTTCAGGAGAGAAGTCCACCAGGTGGGCCTTGAGCTGGGCGAAGTCCAGCGTGTGCGCTTCGATGTAGGCCGGGTCGGTGAGACCTTCGAACACGATGGTGTGCAGCAGCGCGTTAAGCAAAGCCACGTCGGTGCCCGGCTGGAAGCCCAGGTGTTTCCAGCTGTGGCGCGCCAGCTCGGTGCGGCGCGGATCGGCCAGCACCAGCTTCATGCCGCGCTTCACTGCGTTCTTGATCCAGGTCGCGCCCACCGGGTGGTTTTGCGCCGGGTTGGCGCCGATCAGCAGCACAAAGTCGGCGTGCTCCACATCGCGCAGCGGGTTGGTGACCACGGCCGAGCCCAGGCCTTCCATGAGCGCGGCCACGCTGGAGGCATGGCACAGGCGCGTGCAGTGGTCCACGTTGTGCGTGTCGAACGCGGTGCGGATCAGCTTCTGGAACAGGTAGGCCTCTTCGTTCGTGCCCTTGGCCGAACCGAAACCCGCCACCGGGCCCTGGCGACCGCGCGCGGGCGTGCTGGCCATGGCGCGCTTGAAACCGTTGGCGGCCACGTCCAGCGCCTCGTCCCAGCTCGCTTCGCGAAAGAGTTCGCGCCAGTCGCGGCGCATCACCGACTGCGGATCTTTCGGTGCATCGGCGCGGCGGATCAGGGGGCGCGTGAGCCGCTCGGGGCTGTGTGCGTAGTCGAAGCCGAAACGGCCCTTGACGCACAGCCGACCTTCATTGGCTGGACCGGCGATGCCTTCGACGTGTTCGATCTTTTCGTCACTCACGTGGTAGGTGAGCTGGCAGCCCACGCCACAGAACGGGCAGACGGAATCGACCTGCTTTTGCGAGGGTTGGGCGTACGCGCCGTTGGCGGGTGCGATGGCGCCCGTGGGACAGGCCTGCACACATTCACCGCAGGCCACGCAGGTGCTCTCGCCCATGGGGTCGTTCTGGTCGAACACGATCTGCGCATGGCCACCGCGAAACGCGAGGCCCAGCACGTCGTTGCCCTGCGTCTCGCGGCAGGCTCGGATGCAGCGCGTGCACTGGATGCAGGCGTCGAGGTTGACGGACATGGCGGGATGACTCAGGTCTTGCGCGGCAGCGGGGCGCGCGGGAAAGCGCCCTGCCCTCGCACCCGCGATCCCGGCCCAATGCGCCAGCTCGCTGTCGTGTTTGAGCGAAGCCGTGTCCGGCGCATCCGACAGCAGCAGCTCCAGCACCGTCTTCTGCGCCGCTGCCGCTCGCGGGCTGTCGGTGGTGACCACCATGCCCGGCGTGGGGGAGCGGCAGCACGACGGCGCGAGCACGCGTTCGCCCGCGATCTCCACCACGCAGGCGCGGCAATTGCCGGGGCTGCGCAGACCGTCCATGTGGCACAGGTGCGGCACCGCCACACCGGCGCGCTGCGCGGCTTTCAACAGGGTCTCGCCCGGCGCGGCTTCCACCGCCCGGCCGTTGAGCGTGAACGCGATCGGGGCCGCGTGGTCGGGCAAGTCGTTGGTCTTCATGCGCCCACCTCGTGAGGGAAAAACCGCAGCACGCTGTCCACCGGGTTCGGCGCGGCCTGGCCCAGGCCGCAGATGCTGGCGTCGCGCATCACCTGCGAGAGCTCGGCCAGCAGCGGTGCGTCCCACACCGGCGCCTGGATCAGCTCCACCGCCTTGGTGGTGCCGGCGCGGCAGGGTGTGCACTGGCCACACGATTCGTGTTCGAAGAAGCGCATGAGGTTGAGCGCCGCATCGCGCGCCCGGTCGTGCTGGCCCATCACCACCACCGCCATGGAACCGATGAAAGCGCCGTGCTCGGCCAGGGTGTCGAAGTCCAGCGGCACATCGGCCAGCGCCGCCGGCAGGATGCCGCCCGAAGCACCGCCGGGCAGGTAGGCGTACAGCGTGTGGCCTTCGGCCATGCCGCCGGCGTGTTCATCAATGAGCTCGCGCAGCGTGATGCCGGCCGGCGCCAGGTACACACCGGGCTGCTTCACGCGGCCCGACACCGAAAAGCGCCGCAGACCGTTGCGCCCGGCGCGCCCGTGTGTGGTCAACCACGCGCCGCCGTGCGCCAGGATCTCGGGCAACCACCACAGCGTCTCGGGGTTGTGCGCCAGCGTGGGCCGGCCGAACACGCCGTGCAGCGCCACGATGGGCGGCTTCAGACGCGGCAGGCCGCGTTTGCCTTCCACCGATTCGATGAGCGCCGACTCTTCGCCGCAGATGTAGGCACCGGCGCCGCGCCGCAACTCGATAACGGGCGGCGTGTAGCCAGGGTACTGCGCGGCCAGTGCCTGCAGACGCACGTGCAGCGTGTCGAGCTCGCGCTGCAGCAGCACGCGCGCGTCGTGGTACTCGTCGCGCAGGTAGAGCCACACGTGGTCGATACCGACCACCTGCGCGGCGATCAGCAGACCTTCCAACACCTGCGGTGCGCCGGCCTGCGCGCTGGTGAGCACGTGGCCGTCCTTGAAGGTACCGACCTCACCTTCGTCGATGTTGACCACCATGTGGCGGGGGCCGGGTTGCGCGCGCACCGTCTCCCACTTGCGCCATGCCGGAAAACCCGCGCCGCCCAGGCCGCGCAGGTTGGAGGCCTTGAGTTCAGCCAGCACGTGCTCGCCACTCAGCTCGCCCGACAGCAGGCGCTGCAACTGCTTGAGTTCGGACGCCTCGGGCACCGGCAGCTCGCGCGGGCCGGTGGCGCCGCTGGCCAGCAAGGCCTGCACCGCATCCACGGTCGCATGCGGCAACTGGCGCTGACCCACACACGCGGCCGGCGCGCGGTGGCACTGGCCAATGCAGGGCGCGGGTTGCACGCGCACCGAGCTGTCGTTCTCCAGGGCCAGCTGCAAATCGGTCATCAACTGGTGGCTGCCGGCCATGGTGCAGGAGAGGCTGTCGCACACACGCACCGCGGTGGCGGGCACGGCCGCCTCGTCGTCCACGATCTCGAAGTGGTGGTAGAAACTCGCCACTTCGAACACCTCGACCTGGCTGAGTTTGAGCATCTCGGCCAGCGCGGCCAGGTGGCCGTGACGAAGCGCGCCCTCGCCGTCCTGCAGGCGGTGCAGGTGTTCGATCAGCAGGTCGGCGCGCGGCGCCAGGCCGGCGCACAAAACAGCCACACGCTTGCGCGCCTGCGGCGAGGTCTGGCGGCCCTTGGGTGTGTGGCGCGGTGCGCCGCGGCGCACGGTTTCCACGGGGCGGATGGGGATCACGGTGGTCATCGCTGCAGCCTAGCACCGGCACCGGGTTTTAATATGTTCTTCATTGCATAAACCCAGGCCCCTCCGCCATGCTGCGCATCACCCTGCAACCCCGATGGCACCTCAGCCAGGACGACGGCCCCGCGCTGGACGCCAACACCTTGCTGCAGCTGCTGGCGGCGGTGCTGGCATCGGGCAGCATTTCGGAGGCCGGGCGTGAGCTGGGCCTCTCGTACCGCCACGCCTGGGGCCTGTTGCAGCAAGCTGAGCAGTTGTTTGGCCAGCCGCTGCTGGTGCGCGGGCGGGGGCGCGGCTCGGCGCTGACCGAGCTGGGCGACAAACTCATCTGGGCCGACGCCCGCATCGGCGCGCGCCTGCAGCCGCTGCTGGAGTCGCTGGCCTCGGAACTCGAAGGTGAACTCGGGCGCGTGCAGCGCCGCCAGCGCGCCGTGCCGCGCCTGCACGCCAGCCACGGGTTTGCCGTGGCCGCGCTGCGCGAACAACTCGCGGCGCGGCAAGTGCCGGTGGAACTGCGATACCGCAACAGCCTGGAGGCCGTCGCCGCGCTCGCCCAGGGCGACTGCGAGCTGGCGGGTTTTCACGTGCCGCTGGGCGAATTCGAAGCGGCAGCGGCCCAGCGCTACTTGCAGTGGCTCAAACGCGACCAGCACCTGCTGGTGCACCTGGCGGTGCGCACGCAGGGCCTGTTTTGCGCACCCGGCAACCCGATGGGCCTGCAGGGCTTGAAAGATCTGACGCGCAAGGGCCTGCGTTTCGTCAACCGCCCCGAGGGCTCGGGCACGCGCGTGTTGACCGACCTGCTGCTGCAGCGCGAAGACATCGCGCCGCGTGCGGTGGCCGGCTTCGAGAACACCGAGCTGACCCACGCAGGCGTCGCCGCGTATGTGGCCAGCGGCATGGCCGACGTAGGCATCGGCGTACAAACCGCCGCGCACCGCTTCGGCCTGCACTTCATTCCCTTGCTCAAGGAGCGCTATTTCTTCGCCTTGCCGCCCGACGCGATGGACCGCACGGAGCTGCGGCCGGTGCTCACGGTACTGCGGTCACCGGCGTTCCGCTCGCGCGTGGCCGCACTCCAGGGCTACGAAGCTGCAAACACCGGGCAGTTGACGACGGTGGGCAAGGCCTTTCAAGCCTGAGGGCGCCGCACGCCCACCGGACGGTTGGCTGCGGCCGTCCACTCGGCGTCGAACCAGCCATCACCGTCCAGGTACGCGCGCAGCATGGGCAGCGCGTCGAAGCCCCAGAACACGCGGCCATCGACCACCATCGCCGGCACGCCGAAGAGGCCGAGCTTGATGGCCTCGTCGGTGTTGACGCGCAGGCGCTGCTTCACCACCTCGCTCTCCGGCGCGTTCCACGGTTTGCCGCGCTGCTCCATGTGATCCTGCAGGCGGCTCTGAAGCTCGGCCAGACGGGCTGGGTCGGTGGCATCCAGCCCGCCGTGCCACACGTGGTGGAACAACTGTTCGGTCACAAAGCGGTTGGTGTCCCCCGGTGCGTCATCGGTGGCGCAGGCCAGCCCCAGGCGCAGCAGGGGAAGCGGGTTGAAGGGGTGCGCCGCCGGCAAGGCCAGTTGCACGCCGTGGTGGTGCGCCAGCCAGCTCACCTGGCGGTAGGTCCAGTCGCGCTTGGCAGGGATCTCGGCCGGCCCGAGCTGGCCATGCGCCTTGAGCAGTGCGGCAAAGAGCACCGGCTTGTAGCGCACCGCCACGCTGTGGCCCATGAGCGCCTCGGGCAGGCGCTCAAAGGCCAGGTGCGCATAGGGCGAGATGGGGTCGTAGTGAAAGTCGATCTCGCGCAGGGCGGTCATGTGGCGTCCGCCGGCAGTTGCCGCGCCTCGATGAGTGACCACACCACCAGCTTGTCGGCATCGGCCATGCGGCTCCACTGCGAGATTTCGGCCAGCGTGCGAAAGCATCCCTTGCACGACTTCGTGGCCTCGTCCATCTCGCAGACCGAGATGCAGGGCGAGGGCACGCCGGGCACGGCACCCGCTTTGGCGCGGGCGCCCTTGAGCGTGACGGGAGGCTGGGTGGGCAAGGTCATGTTGGATTGAAGTTTCAGACCACGGTGACGTCGTGCGCAGGCGCTCCGGTCAGGGTCTGGAGTTGTTGGGGGGTGAGACGGAACACCGCATGAGGATGACCGGCGGCGGCCCAGATCTCGTCGAAACGGAACAGCTGCTGGTCAACCAGCGTGAGCACCGGCGTGGCGTGCGCGAGTGGCGACACGCCACCGATGGAGAAGCCGGTGGAGGCCTTCACGAAGTCGGCGTCGGCCCGACCAAGCTTGCCACCCCCGGCACACACGATGGCCTGCACCTTTTTCTCGTCCACGCGCAGGTCGCCCGAGGTGACGACCAGCACGGCCACACCATCCGGTTTGCGCCGGAACACGATGCTCTTGGCGATCTGACCGAGCTCCACGCCCAGCGCGTCGGCGGCCTGCTGCGCGGTGCGCGCGGCCTCGTCGAGCCAGCGCGGATGGTGCGGATGGCTCAGCACAGCCAGCCGGTCAGCCACGCGCTGCACGGCTTCGGTGGAAAGGGGCGCGTTGTCGCTCATGACCTTGATGGTATCGACCCGCGATCGACCTTGGGGATGGCGGGCCACCCACAACACCTGCAACAGGCGTGCCCGCATGGGTTGTCCGAGCGATAGCCCTTGCGCCCGTCGCTGCGCAAACTTGTCCACCACACCCGTTGCGCCCGCCCATGCGCTGCGCAGCGGGTTCCTTGGCACACCGCACCGGAGAACACACCATGTACGGCTGGCTGACCACCGACGACACCCACCGCGCGGGCGAGATCACCGTGCTGATCCCGAACTGGGAGCCCATGACGGCCACGACGCTGACCGAGGGTCAGCGAAAGGCACGCCTGGCCATGGTCATGCCCTTTATCCACGTTGCTCTGGCGCAAGACAGCAGCGGCACCCGCGAGCGCCTGTTCTTTGCGGTGCGCGAGACCATCGTCCAGCCGCCCGAAGAGCTGGTGGAGTTCGCGCTGCACATGCGCCTGGCCCACGAACGACTGCCCGACCGGGAGCGTGCGGAGCGTGAAGCGACCATCGCAAAAATTCTGGACAGCTACTTCGGCGGCGTGGCGAAACCCGGCGCCAGGCTGGCGCAGCTGCTCGGCATCACACGGCAAATCGCGCTCCTGATTCCCGATGCCCTTGTGGAGACCCGCCTGCGCTCGATCTGCACGCAGATTCGCAGCGACATCCTCTCGGATCCCGCCACCCAGCCACCGGAGTACGCAGGCATCCTGCGCTTCCTTCCGGAGCTGGCCGACCTGTGCCGGCGCAGCGGCAACCCGCGCCACGAGCCGATGTGCGGCGAACTGGTCAATCTGGTGCTGTCGCGCGCGAGTGCGCAGTTCGACGCGGTCCAGAACCAGATACGTCAGCTGGCGAGCCGCGGACTGGGCGAGGTGGTCACCGAGACGATGGACCGGCTGACAGCGCGCCCCGGACTGCCGACCATCCTGGCCATGGATGCCCTGGGGTGCATCATGGAAGACACCCTGACCCAGGGCCAACCGGCCCGCTGGGGCGACCTCATCGATCCGCAGCTGGATCTGGCCTGCGCCTTGAGCGACGCCCAGCACAACCTGGTCCTGCGGGCCTCCATGGCGGCCGTGAGGGCGGGTGTGCCCATGGGCAGCGAGTGCGCACGCCAGAGCCAGGCGGCCCTGCAGGCACTGGAAGATTCGGTGCGCACGGTGGACCAGGCCATGACACCCGAGCGCGTTCGCACAGCGCGCCAACAGCGCGCCAAGCCCACGCCGGGGCCATCGGCGTCCACCGTGGACAGCGTCGATGCCGTGCAGTCGTGGTCGGTCGATCGCCTGGTGCGCTGGATCGAAGGGCCGGTGACCGACGCTGCGGTCCGTCAGCCGATCGACCGCCGCAAGATCGTGACCCTGGAGCGCGATGCGCGCCGCAAGACCCCTCCCGCCTCACCCGCCGCAACGCTCACCGAAGCCGATGTCGGCGGCATGATCGAAGACGCCCTGTCGGCCACGGCGCGCTTCTTTCTGGACGAGCTCAACGAGTTGCTGCCGATGGCCACTGCGCTCGGCGCGGACGACAAGGCCATGGCGGTGTGCGCCGGTGTGCGCGGGCCTCTGTCCACGCTGGCCGGGCAGCCGTCCTCCATGGACGAAGTGCAGGCCAGAAACCTGTTGCAGGCAACCGAGGCGGCCACGGCGACTCTGCGCGCCAGCGTGAAGCAGGCCCGGGCCACGGCGCAGGTCGAGCGCCGGTTTGCGCTGAAGCTGGGCGCGGCCCTGAACGCAGAGGCGCTGGTCATGGGAAAACGGCACGGCGGCGTCGTTCAATGCCCCGTGCAGCCCGCCGACTGGAGCTTCGTGGCCGCCAACTTCCACCGCCGCTGGCTGCCCCGCGTGAACTGCATTGACGTGGATGGCAAGTCGCTGCCGCTGGATTCGGACCAGGCCGTGGCGCTGTACGTCACCGCCAGCAGCCAGAGCCAGTACGCCTTCGATGTGTCGGTGCATTTGTGGCGTCGCCGCCCCGGGCGCAGCAGCCTGCCCGGTCTGGGAGGTGGGCTGTACCCACCCATGAACGAGGCCGACTGGTTCGACACCTACATCCCCTGCTGCGTGCTGCACGTGCCGCGCGCGACCTGACGGCCCACATCCCCCCCACGCAGGAATCCCGCATGTACGCATGGCTTTCACTCGACCATCTTGATGGCAACACCACGACCAGCGTCACCCCTTGCCGGGTCGACCCGCTCCACCCGCCCGAAACCGACGATGGAAAGCTCAAGCTGCGGCGGACCATTGCCATGCAGGCGATCGTTGCATTGAAGTTGCCGGACTCCGTTGAAAACAACCGGCTGTTCGCTGCCCTCAGTCAGCTTCTGAAAAGCCTTCCCGCCGACTACCAGGACGTCGAGTTCGCGGTCTACATGGGCTTGGCGCACCACCGACTTCCACTGGGTCGGCGCACAGCGCGGGAGCACGTCATCGGTGCGGTCATGGAAGGCTATCTGGGCCCCTCGGGGGCGTGGCCGAAAGGCCTTCAACTGCGTCTGGACCTGATCCGCAACCAACTGTTTCTGATCCCCAACGCACTGCTGGAAGGCCATGCGCGCAGTGCTTGTGGCGCGCTGTTGATGAACACCAGCATGGCCCTGAGCCCCACGACCCCCGATCCCCAGGCGCGCAGCGACTTCGATCTCATTCGCAGAGTCGCGGCAATTGTGAGCAAGACCCCGGGCGACGCCGCTGCGAACTTTGATGCGCTTCGCCTGGCCTACGTCATGACCCAGCTGGCCCTGCGCAAGACGTTCATGAATTTTCTGAAGGATCAGACCACCGGCCCCGCCGTGGCGATGGCGGCGCAGACCCAGGCCACAATGCTCGCCCGCGTTCCGATGGGCACGGTGGCGCTGCAAACGGACACGTTGGTCACCATCCTGATGGATGTTGCCATGGGGATGCGCATGGCTGCAGGTGCCCCGGCGGTCGACGAGATCGTGGGTGACCACATCGCCAGCCTGCAGCGCGATCAAGACCGCGCCTACGACCAGGTTCGCGTTGAAACAGTGGCCGCCCTGGACGCCGGTGTGCCGATGGGCCAGAAGGGCCTGCTCATGCGCCAGGTGCTGCTGAAGGAACGCCTCGCGGTGCGCCAGCTGGACGTGCACCTGGCGCCCCAGCGGGCGGCCCAGACCCCGGCAAAACCCACCCCATCCACCCCGCCAGGCGGCTCCACCGACATGGCGCCGGTGCACGCGTGGTCGGTGGCGAAGCTGGTGCGCTGGATCGAAGGCCCGTTGGCCGAGCGACCCACCCAAGGCCGCCTCAACCGCGGCACCGTGGTGGCCCGGGAGAAGGAAGCTTCTGCACAAGATGCCCGTGACCGCCAGCAAGCCGGCATGGCAGCCGACATCCCGACACCCACCCTCACCGAAGGCGACGTGGACCTGGCGATGAACGACGGTCTGGCCGCCACCGCGCGCTTCTTCCACGACGACATTCAGGAGATGGCGCCCCTGGCCAAATCCCTCGGTGCTGCCGCTGGCCTGCTGGAGCTCTGCATGGAACTGCAAGCGCAGCTGCAAGCGCTGAGCGACAAGCCTGCAGCCTTCGACGAGGAGAGGGCCCGAGCGCTGCTGCAGGACGCCGAGAGCCGCATCGCCGAGTTGCGCAAGGGCATCAAGGTGGCCGAGGCATCGGCCCAGCAAACCAGACGCTTCAGCGGACAACTGGCCATGGCGCTGAAAGCCGAAGCGCTGGTGCTGGGCAAGCGCCATGGCGGCGTGATCGCCTGCCCGCTGCGCCTCACCGACTGGGCCTGGGTGGCGCAGATGTTTCACCGCCGCTGGCTGCCCCAGGTCACGCGTCTGGTGGTCGACGGGCAGCCCATCACGCTGCAGCCCGATCAGGCGGCAGCGCTGTACGTCACCGGCAGCAGCCAGAGCAGCTTTGCCTTCGATGTGTCGGTGCACCTCTGGCAGCGCAGGGCCGGGCGCACCAGCGCGCCCAGCGAGCTCATGGACGCCTGCCCACCGATGAACGAGGCCGACTGGTTCGACACCTACATCCCCTGCTGCGTGCTGCACGTGCCAGCGGCGCAGTGAAGCCCACCGAACGGCCACCCCGCCTGGTACCCACACACCGAGGACGCCCCATGTACGGCCTGTTTTCTTTCGCCAACCAGGACCGGGATGCCTCGGCTGCCAAGACCACGTTCACGCTGTTCTTCTGGAATCCGTTTGCGCCAGACCAGCAGCCCAGCGCCGCCACGGCGCTGCAGCACAAGCAGCGGGCCACAGCCTTTGTCGCGGCCCAGGTGCCGAAGGAGGACAAGGCCCTTCGCGATGCACTGGTCATGTGCCTGTGGAGCATCACGCCCTGCATGCCGCCCGGCATGCTCGACTTCATGATGTTCCTCGCGCTGGCGCACCACCGGCTGCCCGCCGTCGAACGCCAGGCCCGCGAATCCCGTATCCAGCAGCTCGTCGAGGCACAGGGCGCGTTTGCATCCACAGACCTTGCCGAGTTCAAACGCCAGAAAGCGCTGCTGCAAAACATCGCCATCCTGTTCCCGGACGCCTTGCTGCCGGCGAATCTGCGTTCGATCTGTGGCCCCATGCGCTTCAACAGCTGTGTGCTGCCTTCATGCCCGGACGACTTGCTCCCCCTGCAGCAGATGGTCGACAGGCTGTGCCTCAACCTGCATGAACGCCATGCCCGCTCCGCAGAGGTCATCGAGGCCCTGAAGGGCGTGCTGTTTCACAGCCAGCCAGACGAACTGGTGGCCCGGTGGGACACCGTCGCACGGGCCGTCAACCTCGACTGGTCGCTGCTGCTGTTGCCGGCACTCGACCGGATCGGCCGATGGCCGCCGACGGGGATGAGCAGCATACCGGCCGAGGCGCTGCTCTGCGCGATGACGGCCGGTGGCGGCGTGGCGGCGGACAGCCTCCTGCAGCCGACGATCGAACGGGCGATCGACGACGCACTGGCCCGGTTCAACCAGTCCGTCACCGACGTGCAACTCGCCACGCTCGAAGCGGCGCTGGCGGGCGTGCCCCTGGGCGCAGCATCCCTGCCCACGGCGCACGCTGCAAACCGCCTGATCGACGAGGCCATCGATCAGGTGTCCCGGCGCATGACCAGCGAACGCATCGAACAATGCGGTCAGGTTCGTGATCTTCAAGGTGACCTCGCACCCGTGCACGCGTGGGCCGTGAACCGCCTGCTGCGCTGGATCGAAGGCCCGATCGTCAACCCGGCGCCGCTCAGGCGGGTCGACCGCGCGCGGGCCGTGACGGCGGAGAACCAGCGCACCCGACCAGCCGGCGCCGCCGCAAAAGGCGCATCCCCACTGCCCATGACCCCACGCGATGTGGACACGCTCGTTGAAAACGGATTCGCCGCCACCGCTGACTTTTTCATCGCCGACATCACCGACATGGTCGCGCTGGCCACAGCCCTGGGCGGCGACAAGGCCCTGGTACAGGCCTGCGATCGCCTGCGTGAACCGCTGGCGCAACTCGCGGCTCAGCCCGCCAGCATCGACGAACTGAAGGCCGGGCCATTGCTGGCGCAGGCCGAGTCCTGCATCACAGCACTGCGCGGCAACATCAAGGCCCGGCAGACCCAGGACCAGCTGCAGGAGAAGTTCGCCGCCCGACTGGAAGCCGCCCTCGCCTGCGAAACGATGGTGCTCGGCCGGCGCCAGGGCGGTGTGATTGCCTGCCCGATGCAGGCCAGCGACTGGCCCGGTGTGGTCATGACGTTCCACCACCGGCTGCTGTCCAGGGCCCGGCGCATCGAGATCGACGGCGAAACGGTGCTGCTGCGACCCGATCAGGCCCTGGCGCTCTACGTGACCGGCAGCAGCCAGAGCAACCACGCTTTCGACGTCTCGGTGCACCTGTGGCAACGCAGGCCCGAGGCCACTGCCGGGCCCGGCCGCACGGTAACAGCCTGGCCCGCCATGAACAGCCCGGCGTGGTTCGACACCTACATCACATGCTGCGTGCTGCACGTGCCGCACGCCAGTTGAGCCCCATCCACAACATCCCGGCACAGACCGACCCCAACCCACCCAACCAACCAAGGACCTTCCATGTATGTCTGGCTTTCAATCCCCGAGATCAACGGCAAGGGCTCCTTGTCCGAGAGCATCTGCAGCGTCGACCCGATGGCCGCGCCCGAAACCAATGCCGATGAGCTCAGGACCAGACGGACCATGGTCATGCAGGTCCTCCCCCGATTGCACCCTGAACTGACGGGTGCCGAGAGTTCCAGGGTGTACATGGCGCTGGCCAAACTCGTGGAGTCCTTGCCTCCCGGGTATGGCGATCTCGATTTCGCGATCCACTTGGGCATGGCCCATTTCTGCCTGCCCGAGGCGAAGCGCACAGCGCGCGAAAAAGGCATCACTGCCATCATCGAAACGTACTTTGGTCCGCCGGGCAGGTGGCGGGCGGACATCGTGAAACGTCTGGAGGTCTTGCGCACACAGATGCTCCTGATCCCGGACGCACTCATCGAAAGCTGGGTCAGAGGCCACTGTGGGCTGTTGGCGATCGAGACCACCATGGCACCGGGCGACCCCCAATGCGACCGCCAGGCCCAGAGTGACTACAAGGCCATGAACGACGTGGTGGGGCGCCTGACGGTGGGAGACAGCGACAAGAGGTCCATTTCTCAATCGCTGAGCATGATCTATTGCCTGTTCACACCGATCCAGCGCAAGGTGCTCGTTAAAGAAGTGACTGATCCGCGTTTCCGCAAGGGACTGCCCATTCTCGTGCGGGCCGTTGATACGGTGTGCAAAAGTGTCACGCTCACACCGCTTCACCAAGCGCAAGCGCTTTTCAGCATTCTGGTGGAAATGGCCGACACCGGCATGGAGCCCGGCGACCCAAAGGCCGACGGGATCATCGAGAGGAACGTCCTTGATTTGTGGTCGCAACGGATGCGCATATACGGACTGGCGCGCAGCAAAACCTTGGAAGCGCTGAATGCGAATGTCCCACTGGGCGCGCGCGGTATCGCCACCCGCACCGTGCTGCTGAAGCTGCGCATGGCCGAGCACCAGCTGGACAGGCGCCTTGCATCGGAGCGAATGAACCCGGCCGGAACACCGCCCGCACCGGTCGGCCAGCAGGCCGGCCCCAACGACATGGACCAGGTGCATGCGTGGTCGGTGGCCCGCCTGGTGCGCTGGATCGAAGGTCCGCTGGCGGCGCGCTCCACGACAGGTCGCCTCAACCGCCAGGCGGTGGTCACGCAGGAAAGAGGGGCCATCGAGCGGGACGCCCGGGAGCAGCGCGAAGCCGGTTTGGAGGGCGACGAGGTCCGTGCCGTCATCACCGAAGATGAGGTCGGCATGGCGATGAACGATGCGCTGGCGGCCACGGCGCACTTCTTCCGCGACGATATCGTCGACATGGCGCCACTGGCCAGGTCCCTGGGTACCCGGGCGGACCTGATCGACCGTTGCGTGGAACTGCAGCTGCAGCTGGAGTTGCTGGGCAACACGCCGGCGTCGTTCGACGAAGAGAAGGCCCGTGCCCTGCTCCAGGATGCCGAATTCTGCATCGGTGAGCTGCGCCAGGGCATCAAGGTGGCCGAGGCCTCGGCGCAGCTTGTCAGACGGTTCAACGCCCAGCTGGGCGTGGCCCTGAGGGCCGAGGCGCTGGTGCTGGGCAAGCGCCACGGCGGTGTGATCGCCTGCCCGCTGCACGCCACCGACTGGGCCTGGGTGGCGAAGACGTACCACCACCGTTGGCTGCCACAGGTCAACCAACTGGTGATCGACGGCGAGAAGATCACGCTGCGACAGGACCAGGCCGTGGCGCTGTACGTCACCGGCAGCAGCCAGAGCAACTTCGCCTTCGATGTGTCGGTGCACCTGTGGCAGCGCCGGGCCGGTTGCACCGGTGCGCCCAGCGAACTCATGGACGACTGCCCACCCATGAACGAGGCTCAGTGGTTCGACACCTACGTCCCCTGCGCCGTGCTGCACGTGCCGCAGGCGCAATGAGGCAACGGGCTGCTCAGGCCGCGCGCTTGACCAGCAGCAGGCTGGCGCCCATGGCCATGAGCACACCGCCGAACACGCGGTTCTGTGCACGGCGCGCCCGCGCCGTGGCCAGCCAACGCTGGGCGCGCGAGGCCAGGAACGCGTAGCCGTGCATGACCACCAGATCCACGGCGATGGTGGTCGCCAGCAGCACCAGCAGCTGCAACCAGAGTGGGCGTTGCGGGTCGATGAACTGCGGCAACACCGCCACCATGAACACGATGCCCTTGGGGTTGGTCACGTTGGTGAAAAAACCCATGACCAAGCGCTCACGCGCGGACGGCACGGCAGCGCGTGCGGACGCAACCTCGTTCGGCACCGACGCTGCGCCCACGTGCGAGCGCCACTGCTTCAATCCCAGCCAGATGAGGTAGGCCGCACCCGCGAACTTCACCACCGTGAAGGCGGTGGCCGAGGCGAGCAGCAGAGCTCCCACGCCCACCCCCGCCACCAGCAGGATCACCGCCAACCCCAGCTGCAGGCCGGCAATGGTGGCGCTGGTCTTTTTCACGCCGTAGGCCAGGCCGTGGGTCATGGACAGCACCGCGCCGGAGCCCGGCGACAGCGCAATGGCCCACGAAGCCAGGAAATACGCCAGCCAGACTTGCAGTTCCATATTCGTCAGCCCTTCAGCCCGCCCGCTTGGCCAGCAGGGCACGCGCCACGCGCGAGCCACTCGGCCGGCCGAGTTGTTCGCTGATATACGCGCCGGCATCGACCAGCGCGTCCAGGTCGATACCGGTCTCGATCCCCATGCCGTGCAGCAGGTACACCACGTCTTCGGTCGCCACGTTGCCGGTGGCGCCCTTGGCGTAGGGGCAGCCGCCCAGGCCGGCCACGGAAGACTGGAAATTCCAGACGCCCAGCTCCAGCGCGGCGAGCGTGTTCGACAAGGCCTGGCCGTAGGTGTCGTGGAAGTGGCCCGACACGGCGTCGATACCGTAGTGCTGCAGCGTGGCTTCGATCGCAGCCTGCACCTTGCGCGGTGTGCCCACGCCGATGGTGTCGGCCACGTCCACACGCTGCACGCCGATGCCCTTCATGAGGCCGGCCAAGTAGGCCACACGCTCGGGCGCAATGTCGCCTTCGTACGGACATCCCACGGTGCAGCTCATGGCACCGCGCACCGCGATGCCGGCCGTGCGCGCCGCTTCCACCACGGGGGCGAAGCGCTCGATGCTCTCGGCGATCGAACAGTTGATGTTTTTCTGGCTGAAGGCTTCGCTGGCCGCGCCGAACACCACAATCTCGTCGGGTGTGTCCTGCAGCGCCGCTTCGAAGCCCTTCAGGTTGGGCGTGAGCACCGAATAGCGCACGCCGCCATGACGCGTCAGGCCGGTCATGACCTCGTGGTTGTCGGCCATCTGCGGCACCCACTTGGGGCTCACGTAGCTGGTGACCTCGATCTCTTTGAGGCCAGCGGCCTGCAGGCGGTGCACCAGCTCGATCTTGGTGGCGGCAGCCACCGGCTGCTTCTCGTTCTGCAGGCCGTCGCGCGGGCCGACGTCGATGAGGTGGACGCGGGAGGGGATGTTCATGCTGGATGTGCTTTCAATAGCCGCGATCACGGTGCACCACACCGGCGATCGGCTCGCCACGCGTGAGCGCCACGATTTTGCCGGCGATCTGCGCGATGCTCTCGTCGCGCAGGGTGCGGGCCGAGGTGTGCGGGGTGACAGTGACCTTGGGGTGTTGCCAGAAGGGGTGGTCGGCGGGCAGGGGTTCGGTGCGGAACACGTCGAGCGTGGCGCCGGACAGATGCCCGCTGTCGAGCAGGTGAATCAGATCGTCGTCGACCAGGTGCGCGCCACGGGCCACGTTGATCACATAGCCACCGGGTTGCAGACGCGACAGCGTCTTGCGGTTGAGGATGTTCTCGGTGTCGGGCGTGAGCGGCAGCAGATTCACCAACACCCGGCACGACGAGAGGAAGGTGTCGAAGCGGTCAATGCCCGAGTGGCACACCACGCCCTCCACCGCCTTGGGCGTGCGGCTCCATCCGTGCACCGGGAATTCAAACACGCCCAGCGCACGCGCCACGCGCTCGCCCAGCACGCCCAGACCCATCACGCCCACCGGCCACTCGGCCCGGCTGCGCGGTTTGCGGTAAGACCACTGGCCGGCCGCGATGTCGGCCTCGTAACCGTCGAACTCGCGGAAGTGGCGGATGACGGCGTGACACACGTACTCGGCCATCTGCACCGACATGCCGGCGTCGTCCAGCCGCACCACCTGGGTTTGCGGCGGCAGGCGCAGTTTCATGATCGCGTCGACACCGGCGCCGATGTTGAACATGGCCTTGAGGCCTGGCTGTTCGTCCAGAAAGGCCTGGGGCGGTGACCACACGATGGCGTAGTCGGCCTGGGGGTCGCCGGCTTTCCAGGTGCTCACGTGAGCATCGGGCAGCAAGGAACGAAAGCCCTCTTCCCAAGGGGCGGCTTTGGTTTGGGCAACGCAGATGGTGATGTTCATGCGCAGAGCTTAAGAGAAGCGGCCGGCCAACGCTGTCACCACCTTCTCAGGCATCAAGCGGTGGTGATCTTGAGCAGCTCGGCGCCCTCGTTCACCTGGTCACCCGGCGCGTACAACAGCTCGGCCACGGTGCCGTCGGCGGGGGCGGCGATGGTGTGCTCCATCTTCATGGCTTCCATCACGGCCAGGGCTTGACCTTTCTTGATCACGTCACCCGCCTTCACCGAGAACGACAGCACCTTGCCCGGCATGGGCGCGGTCAGCCGCCCGCCATCGGCTGCGGCCACGCCGGCGTGGGCCAGCGCGTCAATTTCGGTGATCTGCGTGGCACCCAGCGCGCAGAAGATGTGCACGATCTCGCCCAGCTGCCAGGTCTGTACGGTCTGCCGCTGCCCTTGGAACTGCAGGTCCATGCGCGCACCACCCTGGGTGGGCAAGGTCTCGAACTGCAGCAAGCCGCTGACCTCGCCAAAAGCGAGTTGAAGCGCACCGTCATGCAGGTAGGTGAGGTGTGCGAGCAGGGGCTCGCCGAGGTATTCAAAGTCGAAGCGCCGCACAGTGAGGCCGTGCGGGCGCCAGCCGTCGCGGCGCGAGAACGGGTCGGCAGCCTCCGCGACGCGCTCGGCCACCAGCGTCTGCGCCACGGCCGAGGCCACCGCCAACGCCAGGCCCACCTTGTCCTGGTGGAACAGCACGGCTGCCTCGCGCGGGATCAGTGCGGTGTCCAGGTTGGCCTGCGCGAACGACGGGCTGTTCACCACGTGGCGCAGGAACTGCACGTTGGTGGACAGGCCGACGATGCGCGTCTCGGCCAGCGCCGCGTCCATGCGGGCAAGGGCCTCGGCGCGGGTGGCGCCAAACACGATCAGCTTGGCGACCATGGAGTCGTAGAACGGACTGATGGTGTCGCCCTCGCGCACGCCGTCGTCCACACGGACCACACCGCGCTCGAACGCCGAGCACTCAGGTTTGCGGTAGACGGTGAGCGTGCCGGTGGCGGGCAGAAAATTGTTGTCCGGCGTTTCGGCGCAGATGCGCGCTTCGATCGCGTGGCCGTGGATGCGCAACTCGTCCTGTTTGAGCGGCAGCGGCTCGCCGCTGGCCACACGCAGTTGCCACTCCACCAGGTCGAGCCCGGTGATGGCTTCCGTCACCGGGTGCTCCACCTGAAGGCGCGTGTTCATCTCCATGAAATAAAAGCGCATGCCGCCTTCGGGTGGCTGCTCGACGATGAACTCCACCGTGCCGGCGCCCACGTAGTTCACCGCCTTGGCGGCCGACACGGCCGCAGCGCCCATCTGCGCGCGGAACTCGGGCGTCATACCCGGCGCGGGCGCTTCTTCCAGCACCTTCTGGTGGCGTCGTTGCACCGAGCAGTCGCGCTCGAACAAATACACGCAGTTGCCGTGCGTGTCGCCGAACACCTGGATCTCGATGTGGCGCGGGCGTTGCACGTATTTTTCGATCAGCACCGCGTCGCTGCCGAAGCTGTTGCGCGCCTCGCGCTGGCAGCTCGCCAGCGCAGCCGCAAAGTCTTCGGCCTTGTCGACCGCGCGCATCCCCTTGCCACCACCGCCGGCACTGGCCTTGATCAGCACCGGGTAACCGATGCGGTTGGCCTCGTGCTGCAGCATGGCCGGGTCCTGGTCAGCCTCGTGGTACCCGGGCACCAGCGGCACACCGGCCTTTTCCATGAGTTGCTTGGACTCTGCCTTCAGACCCATGGCCAGGATGGCGGACGCGGGCGGGCCGATGAAGGCGATGCCTGCGGCGGCGCAAGCTGTAGCGAAGGCATCGTTTTCGCTCAGGAAACCGTAACCGGGGTGGATGGCCTGCGCACCGGTGGCTTTGGCGGCCTCGATGATGCGTTCCCACTGCAGGTAACTGTCCTTGGGCGCGCTGCCGCCGATGTGCACCGCCTCGTCGCAGGCCGCTACGTGTTTGGCGCTGGCGTCGGCGTCGGAATACACGGCCACGGTGCGCACGCCCAGGCGGCGCGCGGTGGCGGCGACACGGCAGGCGATCTCGCCTCGGTTGGCAATCAGGATCTTGGTGAACATCAGGCTTCCTTGACAGGGGCGGAGAAGAAACGTTGCGCGCGGCGGATCACCGCACGCAGGAATTGAAAGAGCATCCAGGTGACGATCCACATCAGCACCACGGTGATGAGCAGCAGCACGCCAAAGACCACGGGGTGGTTCGTGGCCAGCCAGACGGCGCCGACCACCAGGCCGTCTTCCACCAGGCTCATGGCGATGTTGGAAAACGGTTCGGGCGAGGCGTTGATGGCCGCGCGCGTGGTGGTCTTGGCGGCCTGGCTGGTGGCGGCGAGTGAGCCGCCCAGCAGCGCGGCGGCCAGTGCCATCGCGCCGCTGTCGGCGCCGAACACGCCCGCGGCCAGAGCGGCGCCGGCGGGGATGCGCACCACGCTGTTGACCATGTCCCACAGCGAGTCGACCACCGGGATCTTGTCGGCGAAGAACTCGACGAACAGCATGAAGCCGCTGGCCCCGAGCAGCGCCGGGTGCTCCAGCACCTGCAGGCCGGCGGGCAGTTCCATCCAGCCTGCGGCACCGGCCATGCCGACCAGAAACACCACCGCGTAGAGACGGAAACCACTGGCCCAGCCGAGCGCGCCGGCCAGAGCCAGAAGCTCTGGCGTTCCCAGGGAAGCGAGGGCGTCCGTCATGAACAATCAGCCTTGTGGCAACCAGGCCGGCGGGCGTTTGCCCAGAAACGACTGCAGGCCTTCGCGGCCCTCGTCGCTGGCCCGCACATCGGCGATGCGGCGCGCGGTCTCGCCGCGCAGCTCGGCGGTGATGGGCACGCCACTCACATCGCGCACCAGGCGCTTGCATTCGCGGGATGCCTTCGGGCCATTGGCCACCAGCGTGGCGACGATTTCGTCCACCTTGGCGTCCAGCGTTTCGGGTGTGGCGAGCTCGTGCACCATGCCCAAAGCGTGCGCACGCACGGCACTGAACCGCTCGGCTGTGACCATGTAGCGGCGCGAGGCCTGAGCGCCGAGTGCACGCACCACGTAAGGACTGATGGTCGCAGGCAGCAGGCCCAGGCGCGCCTCCGACAGACAGAAGGTGGCACTTTCGACCGCCACCAACACGTCGCAGATCGCAGCCAACCCCATGCCGCCGGCATAACAGTCGCCCTGCACCCTGCCCACCACCGGCACCGGGCACTGGTCCAGCGTCCACAGCATGTCGGCGAGCTTTTGCGCGTCGGCGCGGTTCTCGTCCCAGCTGTAGCCGGCCATGGCCTTCATCCAGTTGAGGTCGGCGCCGGCACAGAAGGCCTTGCCGTTCGCGCCGAGCACAACCACGCGCAGGTCTTCGTCTTTGGACAGGGTCTCAAACGTTGCGGTGAGCGCAGCGATCACATCGTCGTTGAACGCGTTGCGCACGTCGGGCCGGTTGAGCCACACACGCGCCACATGGGCGCTGGGGCGGGAAACGTCGAGGACATCACTCATCATCAATACCTCTTTGCGACTTCTTCGAGCATCACCTCGGTCGCGCCACCGCCGATGGCCAGCACCCGTGCGTCGCGCCACAGGCGTTCGATCGCCGTCTCGCGGATGAAGCCCATGCCGCCGTGGAACTGCTGGCATGTCTGCACCACTTCGTTGACGAGTTCGCCGGTGAGCGCCTTGAGCATGGACACCTCCTGCACGATGTCGTGACCTTGCGTCACGCTCCAGGCGCAGTGGTACATGAACTGGCGGGCCGCGCGCACCTTGGCGTCGAGCATCGAGAGGCGCTGGCGGATGGTTTGCTGGTCCCACAGCGTGGCGCCGAAGGCCTGGCGCTGGCGCACATGGTCCAGCGTGATCTTGAGCGCCTGGGTGCAATGGCCGATGGCCATGGCACCCAGCGCGATGCGCTCGGTCTGGAAGTTCTTCATCACCGAGTAGAAGCCTTTGCCCTCCTCGCCCAGCAGGTTCCCGGCGGGGATGCGCACGTTGTCGAACACGAGTTCGGCCGTGTCGCTGGAGAGCCAGCCGGTCTTCTTGAGCGCGCGGCCCACGGTGAAACCCGGTGTGCCTTTTTCGACGATGAACATCGACATGTCGTGTCGCGCCGTGCCGGTCTTGGCGGCCACGAAGTACAGGTCGCCGTGCACGCCGTTGGTGATGAACATCTTGGTGCCGTTGATCACCCATCCGTCATCTTCACGGCGCGCGGTGGTGCGCATGCCGGCCACGTCAGAGCCGGCGCCGGGCTCGCTGATGCCCACCGCGGTGATCAGCTCACCCGCTGTGACCTTGGGCAGGTACTTCGCCTTCTGCGCCGGTGTGCCGGCGTGGTGCAGGTGCGGGCCGGCCATGTCGGTGTGCACGAGCACGGTGATGATGAAGCCGGCAAAGGTGCTTTGCGACAGCGCCTCGGCGAACACCAGGTTGGTCATGGCGTCGGCGTCGGCACCGCCGTATTCACCCTCGAACGCGATGCCCAGCAAACCCGCCTGGCCCATGCGGCGCAACACGTCGCGCGGCACCATGCCGGTCTCTTCCCACGCCGCCGCCTGCGGCTCCACTTCGCGTTCGAGAAAACGTGCCACCTGGTCGCGAAGCAGTTCGTGGTCTGGGTTGTCGTAGATGGTGGCGCTCATGGGTGTGTCTCGTTCGTTTTGGTTGTTGTCTTCAGGCGGTTTGCTGCAGGAAAAACACCAAATCCAGTTCGGGCGCCGGCTGGCCGAGAATGGTGAGCGCCGCGCTGATCTGCCCACGGTGGTGTGTGCCGTGGTTGAACACGTGCGCCAGCGTGGTGGCGAACGGCAGACTCATGGCCTGGCCGCGCATGTTGGTGTATGCCAGCTTTCCATCGAAGCGCTCGGCGGGCCAGCTGGTGATCAGCGGCTCCCACACCTTGGCGCCGCCCTTGAGCGCTTGGGCCAATCGATCCCGCTCGGGCTCGACCTCCATGTCCAGCTCGACCTTCGGGCTCTCGCCCCGCGCAAATCGCCGCTGCCACAGCATGTGCTCGCCCACCAGCAAGTGGTTGAGCGTGCCGTGGATGCTCTTGAAGAACAGGCGCAGGTCGCGCCGGTAGTCGAACTCGTTGACCGGTTCGATGGCTGCAAGCAGCCGCTCGGTGGCCCACACGTTGTAGCGGGCCAGCTGGGTGAAATGGGCGCGAGCGTCCATGGCGTCACATACGAAACACGCCGAACTTCGGCTCGCCGATCGGTGTGTTGAGCGCAGCGGACAAGGCCAGGCCCAACACGCGGCGTGTGTCGGCGGGGTCGATCACGCCGTCGTCCCACAGGCGGGCGCTGGAGTAGTAAGGATGTGACTGGTGTCCGAACTGGTCGAGCACCGGCTGCTTGAATGCCGCTTCTTCCTCGGCGCTCCAGGTGCCGCCTCTGGCCTCGATGCCATCGCGCCTGACGGTGGCCAGCACGCCGGCGGCCTGTTCGCCGCCCATGACGCAGATGCGCGCGTTGGGCCACATCCAGAGAAAGCGCGGGCTGTACGCCCGGCCGCACATGCCGTAGTTGCCGGCGCCATAGCTGCCGCCGATGATGACCGTGAACTTGGGCACCTGGGCGGTGGCCACGGCGGTGACCATCTTGGCGCCGTGGCGCGCGATGCCTTCGCTTTCGTACTTTTTGCCCACCATGAAGCCGGTGATGTTCTGCAGGAACAAGAGCGGCACCTTGCGCTGGCAGCACAGCTCGATGAAGTGCGCGCCCTTCTGTGCGCTTTCGGAGAACAGCACGCCGTTGTTGGCCACGATGCCGATGGGCATGCCCTCGATGTGCGCGAAGCCGCACACCAGCGTGGCGCCATAGCGCGCCTTGAACTCGTGGAACTCGCTGCCGTCGACGATGCGGGCAATGATCTCGCGCACGTCGTAGGGTTTGCGCGTGTCGGCGGGGATCACGCCGTAAATCTCTTCGGTGGGGTAGAGCGGTGCGCGCGGCTCGCGCAGCGCCTGCGTGGCGAGCTTGCGTTTGTTGAGCGTGGCCACGGCCTGGCGCGCCAGTGCGAGCGCATGCGCGTCGTTCTGCGCCAGGTGGTCGGCCACGCCCGAGAGGCGCGTGTGCACGTCACCGCCGCCCAGGTCTTCGGCGCTCACGATCTCGCCGATGGCCGCCTTCACCAGCGGCGGGCCACCCAGGAAGATGGTGCCCTGGTTCTTGACGATGATGGTCTCGTCGCTCATGGCGGGCACGTACGCGCCCCCGGCGGTGCACGAACCCATGACCACGGCGATCTGCGCGATGCCGTTGGCGCTCATGTTGGCCTGGTTGTAGAAAATGCGGCCGAAATGGTCGCGGTCGGGGAACACGTCGTCCTGGTTGGGCAGGTTGGCGCCGCCCGAATCCACCAGATAGATGCAGGTGAGGTTGTTCTGCATCGCCACTTCTTGCGCGCGCAGGTGTTTTTTCACCGTCATGGGGTAATAGGTGCCGCCCTTGACCGTGGCGTCGTTGCAGACGATCAGGCAGTCGACACCGCTGACGCGGCCGATGCCGGTGATCACGCCGGCACAGGGTGCGCTGTCGGTGCCGTCGCGGTCGGGGTACATGTTGAGCGCGGCCAGCGGGCTGAGTTCGAGGAACGGCGTCCCCGGGTCGAGCAGCATCTGCACACGGTCGCGCGGTAGCAGCTTGCCGCGCTTGGTGTGTTTGGCGCGCGCGGCCTCACCGCCACCGAAAGTGGACTTGGCCACCTGTGCCCGCAGGTCGTCCACCACCGCGCGCATGGCGGCGGCATTGGCCTGAAAGTCGGCAGAGCGGGCGTTGAGTTGTGTCTCCAGGGTCGACATGGTGCGGTCCTGTCAGGTTGTCATGTGGGGGAACAAGTCATTTTGGCGGATGAGGCTGCGACCGTGTCGGTCACCTGGGTTGCAAATACAGCCAACGGGCTTGAAAATTCGGGTATGTCCCAAGTCGTCCCCCGCCGCCCATCCCTCTTCACCGACGCGGCCCGACTTCTCGGGGGTCCTGCTCTCACGCCCATGGCCCTGGTCCGGGCCATGGTGCTCGGGTATGAGGCTCGCGGCATGGACCCGTCGGATGCGCTGGAGCAGGCACAAATAACGCCAGCCCAACTGAGGAGCCCGGGGGCGAGCATCACCGCGACGCAGATGGAGGTGATCTCGGGTGCGGCCATGCGCGAACTCGACGACGAAGGTCTGGGCTGCTTCGCCCGGCCCCTGCCCTGGGGCAGCTACGGCATGCTGGCGCGGGCCTCGCTGTCCAGCCCGACGCTGGGCGTGGCGCTCAAACGCTGGTGCCGCCACCACGGCCTGCTCACACCCGACGCCACGCTCGCCGTGACGGTGGATGGCGAGGTGGCCAGCATCGCGTTGCACCTGCACAGCGATCCGGGGCCCATGGCCGAACTCTGCGCGGTCTCGCTGCTGCGCAACATCCATGGGCTGGCCAGCTGGTATGTGGACTCGCGCATCCCGTTGCAGGGCGCGCAGTTCGCCTACC
>JBBQKZ010000038.1:0-28303 GCA_038327405.1 Burkholderiales bacterium
CTCGGGCCTGGGCCTGGCCATCGTGCTGGAGATCGCGCAGCAGCACGGCGCCACGGTGTCGATGGAGGACGCGCACCCCGAACGCAACCGCCGTGGCCTGCGGGTGGCCGTGCGATTCACACCCACCAAGCCGCAGGTCCCGCAGGAATAGCGCTCAGGCGTGCCGCGGCCTCAGGCCGGCTTGTACACGTTGAGCTGCAACTTCTCGCGCTCGATCGCGCGAGCGACGCCGGGCAATTCGGCGAAGCGCTGCACCAGCGCCCAGGTGACCGGGAAATCGGCCGGGTTGATGCCGGCATAGCCGCCCCAGCGCAGCATCGTGAGCGCGTACGCGTCGAGCGCACCGGGACGCGCACCCACCATCCACGGTGCGGCTTGGGCGGCCAGCGCCTCGATCTCGCCCAGGAGTTCGCGGTAGCGTGCAGCGCCGAATTCGCGGATGGCCTTCTGCGCCGCCTCATCGTCGGTGAACTTCTGCGGCATGAACACGTGGGTGAACGTGGGGTGCACGGTGTTGTTCATCCAGGTCAGCACCTGCAGGGCACGGGCGCGCTCCAGGCCGGCCGGCGGCAGGATGCCGGCCATGGGCAACTTTTCGTCCAGGTAGAGCAGGATGGCCACGATCTGCGTGACGACCTCTTCGCCGTCGACCAACACCGGCACCTGGCCGCGCGGGTTCAGCGCCAGATACTCGGGCGAACGCTGCTCGCCCTTGTGCAGCTTCACCATGGAAGGTTCGAATTCAGCCCCAGCCAGCTCAAGCATGGCGTGCGGGACGAAAGAACAGGCGCCGGGAGCGAAGTACAGCTTGAAGGTCATGGTGAGGTCTCTCTTCAGTTCAGGTGGGGGCTCAGCAAGCCCGCGATTTCAAACATGGTGACTTGCGGCTTGCCGAACACCGCCGCGAGCTTGGCGTCGGCATTCACGCGGCGCTTGTCTGCCGCGTCCTGCAAGCCGTTGGCCTTGATGTAGTCCCACAGTTTCTTCACCACCTCGGGACGCGACACAGCGCCCTCGCCAATCACCGCAGCCAAGGCAGCACTGGGTTGTTTGCCGGTAGCGGCTGTGGTCTTGCGCGGCACCTTGGCCGCCTTCACAGCGGGCGTCTTCTTCGCCGCGGCCTTCTTGGCGGGCGCGGCTTTTGCGGCCACTTTGGCAGCGGCCTTTTTCGCGGGCGCACCCTTGGGTGGCGCGCCCGCTGCCGTCTTGCGCGGCGGAAACTTGGACGGTGCGAACTCGAAATTCACCTTGCCTGCTTCCTTGTCCCAGGCTAGGAAGGCCTTGAACGCGCGGCGCGTTCGCATGGACACGAACTTGTCGAGCAGATCGGTCTTGCCGGTCTCCAGCAGCTTGCTCATCTGCTCGCGCGCCACCGGTTGCTGCAGGATGATCTTGCCGCTCTTGAAGTCGCAGGTGGGCGTGGGCTGATGCTCGGTGGGCACGGAGCGGATGCACACGTAGTTGCTGCCGTGCTCGTGCACCGCGCCGCCGCACTTGGGGCAGGCGCCCAGCGCCTCGCTGGCGGAGAAGTCGATCAGCTCGCCGCTTTCTTCGCCCTTCTTGTCGTCGCCGAAGTCGAACTCGAGCTTCCAGTTCTTGTCGTCCTCGCTGTACTTGAGCACGATCTCGGCCACGAAGGGCCAGCCTGCCTTGGAGCGGAAACCATCGAGCGGGCCGATCTTCTTGGTCGCCAACAGCTGCTCGGACTCCTCAGGCTCGAAGGTGCGGCCCGCAGGTGACTTGCCGAACGAGAAGCCGCAGCCTTCGCTGGCACCGTCCTTGCCGGTGCAGGTGTAGCGGCGGTAGTTCTCCTTCACCACGCCACCGCAGTTCGGGCAGGGCGTATCCAGCGTGGCGTAGTTGCCGGGGATGGTGTCGCGGTCGTATTCCTTGGCCTTCTTCACCATGCGCTCGGTCATTTGCGCAATCTCGGCCATGAAGGCGCTTCGGCTGAGCTTGCCGTGCTCCATCTGCGCGAGCTTGTATTCCCACTCGCCGGTGAGTTCGGCCTTGGAGAGTTCTTCCACGCCCAGGCCGCGCAGCAGCGTCATGAGCTGGAAGGCTTTGGCCGTGGGGATGATCTCGCGGCCTTCGCGGAACATGTACTTTTCGGTCAACAGTCCTTCGATGGTGGCCGCTCGCGTCGCAGGCGTGCCCAAGCCCTTTTCCTGCATGGCTTCGCGCAGCTCGTCGTCGTCAATCATCTTGCCCGCGCCTTCCATGGCGCCCAGCAAAGTGGCTTCCGAATAACGAGCGGGCGGCTTGGTCTTCAGGCCCTTGCCCTCCACCGACTCGGTGCGCACGGTTTCACCTTCGCGCACCGGCACCAGGTTCTGGCCCTTGTCGCCCTCTTTCGCATCGGCCACGTCTTCGGCCGCTTCCTTGCCATAGACAGCCATCCAGCCCGGTTTCACGAGCACCTTGCCTTCGGTCTTGAAGTGGTGGGTGACACGCGCCGGGTCGCCGGGCCGCCCCAAGACCTCGGCAGCCCCCTCGGGGGGCAGCGAACCACGCGCAGCGGGGAGCGTGGGGGCACTCACCGATGTGATGCGCGTGGTGACCATGAACTCGGCGCTGGGGAAGAACACCGCGAGAAAGCGGCGCACCACCAGGTCGTAAAGCTTCTGCTCGGCGTCGCTCAGGCCACTGGGCGCCTGCAGCGTGGGGATGATGGCAAAGTGATCCGACACCTTGCTGTTGTCGAAGATGCGCTTGCTCGGGCGGATGTAGTTGTTGTTGAGTGCGGTCAGGGCGTGCGGCGCCAGGTGCTTCATGCCGCTGTTGGCCAGCATCTCGAAGGTTTCTTTCACCGTGGGCAAATAGTCCTCGGGCAGGGCGCGCGAATCGGTCCGCGGGTAGGTCAGGGCCTTGTGGCGCTCGTACAGGCTTTGCGCGAGCTGCAGTGTGGTCTTGGCCGAGAAGCCGAATCGGCCGTTGGCCTCGCGCTGCAGGCTGGTCAGGTCGTACAGCAGACCACTGGCCTGCGTGGTCGGCTTGCTTTCGTCCTTGACGCTGGCGGCCTTGCCGCGCACCGCGTCTGCAATGGCCAGGGCCTCGCGCTGGCTCCACACGCGGTCGGCACGCTGTTCCGGGTCGGCGTCTTCACCGGTGGGTTTCTTGAAGGCCGGGTCGAACCACTTGCCCGGGTATTCGCCGGCCTCGGCCAGGAAGGAGGCGTGGATCTCCCAGTAGTCGCGGCTGCGGTGGGCGCGGATCTTCTCTTCACGCTCGACCACGATGGACAGCGTGGGCGTCTGCACCCGGCCCACGGTGGTGAGGAAGAAGCCGCCGTCGCGCGAGTTGAACGCCGTCATGGCGCGCGTGCCGTTGATGCCGACCATCCAGTCGGCCTCGGACCGGCTGCGCGCGGCGTCGGCCAGTCCCTGCATCTGCTCGTTGGTGCGCAGGTGCTCGAAACCGTCGCGGATGGCCGCGGGCGTCATGGACTGCAGCCACAGGCGCTGCACCGGTTTGCCCAGGCTCTGGTAACTGCCGCCCTTCAAGCCACCGGCGTACTGCTCGATCAGGCGGAAGATCAGCTCACCCTCGCGGCCCGCGTCGCAGGCGTTGATGAGTCGGGCCACGTCCTTGCGTTTGGCCTGCTTGACCACCGCGGAAAGGCGCGACTTGGTCTTGTCGATCGGCTTGAGTTCAAAGTAAGGCGGGAGCACCGGCAGGTGGGCAAAGCTCCACTTGCCGCGCTTGACGTCGAATTCTTCGGGCGCGGCGATCTCTACCAGATGGCCCACGGCGGAGGTGACCACGTACTGGTCGTTCTCGAAGTGGTCGTCGTGCTTCTCGAACTTGCCCGCCACCGGGGTGAGCGCACGCACGATGTCCTGGGCCACAGATGGCTTCTCGGCAATGACCAGCGTTTTGGCTGAACCTTCGTTTTTCATCTCTACAATCAACTTTCCACGCGCGTGTACACGCGCACATGGGCACGCGCACACTCGCGCGCACCTGCATGAAACAACCTTACCAAATAATCCGGCCGTGACGAAAAGCCCCAAAAAGTCGACTGCGCCCGCTGAAAAACCAGGTCCGGCCGGGAAGCCCAACGGCGCTGGCCGGCGCATCCAGACGCGCAAGTCCGGCGTGCACGGCCGCGGGGTCTACGCGGTGGTGGACCTGGCCGAGGGCGAAACGCTCATTGAGTATGTGGGCGAGGTGATCACCTGGGACGAAGCCCTGCGCCGCCACCCGCACGACCCGACCGATCCCAACCACACCTTCTACTTCCACATCGACGAAGCGCACGTGATCGACGCCAAGTTCGGCGGCAACTCGGCGCGCTGGATCAACCACAGCTGCGCGCCCAACTGCGAAGCCGAGGTGGACGAGGGGCGCGTGTTCATCCGCGCGCAACGCAATATTGCCGCTGGCGAAGAACTGTTCTACGACTACGGGCTGGTCATCGACGAGCCCTACACGCCCAAGCTCAAGGCCGAGTACCCCTGCTGGTGCGGCGCAAAGAAGTGCCGCGGCACGCTGCTCGCGCCCAAGCGCGCGGGCAAGGCTTCCAGGTTGGGCTGAACGGCCCATGGCCGACTCGCTGACCCATCACGCCGAAAACGTGTGGCAAGCCGTCGAACCCGGCCTGCCCGGTTTCACGGTCGAGGTGCTGCCCAGCATCGACTCCACCAGCAGCGAGCTCATGCGCCGTGCGCGCAGCGGCCAGATGGAACCGGTGTTGCTCGCCGCCGAAGACCAGACCGCAGGGCGTGGGCGCCTGGGCAAGGGCTGGCACAGCAAGCCCGGTCAATCGCTCACCTTCTCCCTGGCCATGCCGCTCGAACCACAGAGCTGGTCGGGCCTGTCGCTGGCGGTCGGCGTGAGCCTGGCGCACAGCCTGCACCCCGACGTGCGCCTGAAATGGCCCAACGACCTTTGGCTGCACCAGCGCAAGATCGGCGGCATTCTGGTGGAAACCGCCAGCAACGGTGAGGCCGGCCAGGGCCAGCGCATGGTGGTCATCGGTGTGGGCATCAATGTGGCGCGGCCCGAGGTGTCGGCGGTGGCTGCGCTCGTGCCTGATGGGGCTGCGGTGACGGCCATGGCGCCGGCCGGACTGTCCGAGGTGCTTGTGGGCATCACGCCCGGCGAGGTGCTGGCTCGTGTGGCACCGGCCCTTGTGCGCGACATCCAGGCCTTCGCTTCCCAGGGATTCGCGGCCTTCGTGCAGCGATTCACCCAGCTCGACGCCCTGCGCGGCCAGACGGTGCAACTCTCGGACGGCACGCGCGGCACAGCCTGCGGCGTGAACGACGACGGTGCCCTGCAGGTGCTCACCGAACGCGGCATGCAGACCGTGACCAGTGCCGAAGTGAGCGTGCGCCCATGCTGAAGTGGGTCATTGGCTTGCTGCTGCTCGGCAACGCTGCCTATTTCGCGTGGTCGCAGGGCTACATGGCGCCAATGGGCCTGGCACCCACCGAACAACGCGAGCCGCAGCGCCTGACACAACAGGTGCGCCCGGAGATTCTGCGTCTGCTCAATGGTCCCAGGGCGGAGGCGGCGCCCCCTGTTTCGGCACCGGCGCCTGCAGTGCCTGTGCCTCTGGCGGTGGCAACACCGCCGGAGGTGGCGCCCACCGCACCCGTGCCGGTCGCCCCAGCGCCGGAGAATCCGCCCACGGTTGCGGTGGCTGCCGGCAACGGGCCGCGCACCTGCTGGCAAGCCGGCGGCTTCACCGAAGACCAGAGCGAGCTGCTGCGCGCCGAACTCAGCCTGCTGGGCCTGCCGGCGTCGGGTTTTGCCTTCAACGAAGTGCGCAGCGGTGGCCGCTGGATCGTCTACATGGGACGCTACGACAACCTGCAGCAGCTCAACCGCAAGAAAGAGGAGCTGCGCGCTCTCGGCGTGTCCTTCCGCGAGATCACCGCCCCCGGTCTGGCGCCCGGTCTGGCACTGGGCACCTACTCCACCGAGGCAGCCGCCCAGCAGGCGCTGCAGAAGGCCGAACGCGACGGCATCCGCACCGGCAAGGTGGCGCAGGAGCGGGCCGAGGGTGTGAGCTTCACGGTGCGCCTGCCGGCGATCACCGACACCCAGCGTGCCGCCATCGACGGACTGGGCGAAGCCATGGCGGGCAAGCGCCTGCAGCGCTGCAACTGAGTCAGCGCCGGCTCAGTGAGCGGCGCTGCTGCCAGCAGACCGCCAGCACCCAGGCCCACAAGGCCAGTCCCCATGCCAGGCTGCTCGATCCACCGCCACCGCTGCTGGGCGGAAAGGCCGCGACGACGGTCACGGTGTCGCTGCCGGTGCGCGCGGTGGGGGTGAAGTCGTCCGTGACGGTGAGGCGGAACACGTAGCTTGCGGCGACGGAGGGCAAGCTCACGCCGGCAACGGCCGACTGCGCGTTGCTGATGGCCACGGTGGGCCCACTGACCTGGGTCCACGAGTAGCTGACGATGTTGCCCGTGAGCGCCACGCTGGCGGAGCCGTTGAGCGAGATCGCCGTGCCCGGGTTCACGGTGCCCACCGGCGCGATGATGACCGCGGGACCGGTAGCCAGCTGGACCGATGCGGACGCGTCGAGAAGACCAGCGCCGCAGGAGGTGGTGGTGCAGTTGCACAGGGCGCTGGCGGGCAGGGTGCAGACGCCTTGGCCGGCATCCACATGCGGTCGGGCACCGGCCTTCATGCGGTCGATCAGCGCAGTGGGTGTGAGCGAGCTGTTCACCGCCAGCATGAGGCTGGCCACACCCACGGCCTGGGGCACAGAAAAGCTGGTGCCTTGTTTGTAGCCCAGCACGTTGTTGACCGGTACCGTGGTCCCGTCGTTGTCGGTGGAAAGCAACAAGGAGGCGTTGCCGGCTTCGTCGGAGCCGCCGGGCGCAGAGAGCGCAACCAGCGGGCCGAAGTCGGAGTAGCTGGCCTTGGCCCCGTCCTTGCGCACCGAGGCCACGGCCATGACACGCTGGCAATCGGCCGGACGTTTGAGCGCGCCACCGCCGTTGCCGGCGGCCACGACCACCAAGGCACCTGGATGCCCGTCGGACTTTGTAGCAGTGACTGCATCAATGGTGTCTTGGTAAGCCGGGCTGCAGGGCGCATCACCGCCGAAGCTCAAATTGATCACCCGCGCCGGGGTCGTGTTGACCGGCACGCCCGCCACTGGCAACCCAGCCGCCCAGCGCACGCCATCCAGCAGGTCGGACACCAGCGCACCGCACTTGCCGGCCACCCGCACCGGCAGGATGCGCGCGCCCCAGTTGATGCCGGCCACTCCGGCGCCGTTGTTGGTGGCGGCTGCAATCTGGCCGGTGATGAAGGTGCCGTGCCACGAGCTGGGGGAGACGTCACATGACGCGAACAAGGGTGTCTGCTTGTCTGTAGCGTTTACCCAGTCGCCCGGATCGCTGGCGTCGGCATCGCGGCCGCCGCCGTCGTTGGCAACGTCCACCTCGCTCACGAGGTCGTAGCCCGGCAGAAGGCGTGCTCCCAGAGCCATGAGCTCCGGGTGGTCGAACCGCACACCGCCATCCACCACAGCAACCACCACCGGCGTGCCGGTGCTGCCGGTGGTCTGGCTCCATGCGTTGGGCAGGTTCATGGCCGCTGGATTGCCTCCGCCCGGCACCTGGAGGTGCCATTGAAGACCAAACGAGGCGTCGTTGGGGGTCACGGTCTGCAGCCGCTTCACGAACACGTTGGGTTCGACCCAGGCCACGTCGGGGTGCAGGCGCACGCGGCGCATGGCGTCTTCGAGCGAACGGCCCTGCAGGGGCCGATCGAAGGTCAGCAGGGCCGCGTTGCCGGCCTCGCCCGTGCCCCGAACGGCGAGGCCAATGTCCTTCGCCAGGCGCCGCGTTCGCTCCCGGGTCTGGTCGGAAGCTGCTTTCCAGCGCGCCCGGGCCCGCTCGCGCTGGTCGGCGCGCGGGCTGCGGTCGAACTGTTCGGGGTCGGTGTCCGCCGCCGACGCGCGGTAGCCAATGATCAGCCCCTGGGCAGGCGCGGCGGGCCCTTGCGCCCACGCAGACGCGCAAGCCATGACCATCGCGATCAACAGGGCAGATGACCGATGTTTTTTGTTGTTCCCGGGATGTAAAAGCATCCCGGTTTGTAGCATGGGCCAACGCGCCGATGCCACCTCAATTGACGGAGTGCGTGCGGTTGTGTGGGCCGCTTCAGACAACCGCCGAACGGCGCTGCGTTTGCGTGGCAAACCAGTCCAGTGCCTCGTTCCACAGCGGCTGGGCCTTGGGTCTGAAATATCCCATATGCCCCATGGCGCCAAGGCCGGAGCGGCGGGTGTCCAGCGTGATTCGGTGCACCTCGGCGTTGCGGTAGCCCGCCATGAAGGCGTCGCGCGAGGCCGGCGGCGCCCAGGCATCGTCCAGCGCGTTGACCGCGACGATCGGGAAGCGCACGTCGTCGAATCGCTCGGTGGTGGCCCGCATGTCGGGGTCGTCAAAAAAATAGCGCGGGAAACGGCACCACTGGCGCCACTGCCGGTACACGTCGATCGGCAGGTCTTCGCCCATGCCCAGCCGGCTCCAGGGCAGATAGCCGTGCAGGCGCGTCCACACGGGCCCCAGCACACGCCACATGAAGAGCACACGCAGGCGCTCCAGCGGCGGCATCCAGCCGTGCCAGCCGGCGCCAGTGGCAAACGTGTATGCACCGTCCACCGCACCAGGGTCGGGCAGCAGACCCAACGCGTGGCCACCATAGGAATGGCCCACGAGGTAGAGCGGCATGCCCTCCTGGCGCATGGCCTCCACCGCCGCCGCGAGGTCGAGTCGGCCCCAGTCGAGGTAGTCCATGCGAAAGCCCTTGAGCGTGCTCGGGGCCGACTGGCCAATGCCGCGATAGTCCAGTGTGAGCACGTTGAAACCACGGCGCGCGGCGTGTTCGGCAAAGCGTTTGTAGAAGCCTTGCGGCACGGCGGTGGCGCCGCCCACCACCAGGTGGGCGTGCGCTGGCGTGGGGCTGTGAAAACGGTGTGCCACCAGCGGGTAGCCGTCGGCGGCGGAGAGGGTGAGCCGTTCTGTTCGTACGGCGTGATCGTTGGTCGGGATGTGGCTCATGAGGGTTCTCCGGTTCGGGCGGCCGGCCGGCCGCTCGCAGCGAGCAGCGACAACAGGGTCTCGATGGCCTGCGTGATGGGCTCGGTGCTCTGGGCCACGCGCGCCTGCAGCAGCCCGCCTTCGTAGGTGGCCACGATCAGCGCCGCGAGGCCCTGGGCTTGCGTGCGCGATTGGCCGTGTTGCTCCAGCGCCAGCGCAATGCGTTCGCGCAACGTGGCAAAGGCGCGGGCCAGGGCTTCGCGCAGGGTCGAGTCGTCGGGCGTGGACTCCAGAGCCACGGTGGCCAGCGGACAGCCGGACTCGAAGCCGGTGTCGCTAAGGTGGACGGTGGCGCCCGCCATCCAGCGGCGCGTGGCGGCGATCGGGTCGGGCGTGCTGGCCAGCAGGGCGTCGAGCCCGCGCAGCATGCGCGCCACCACGTCGTCGATGGCGGCCACGGCCAGCTCGGTCTTGCCGCCGGGAAAGTGGTGGTACAGCACGCCCTTGGGCGCGCCGGCCTGGGCCAGCAACTCGGTCAGGCCGATGCCATGCAGGCCGCGCCGGCGCAAGGCGTCGGTCATGGCGGCGATCAGGCGTTCGCGGGTGCCAGGGTTGGGTGTTTTGGTCATGGGCTCGAATCTATAGACCGGTCGGTCTAGTGTCAAGCCATGGTGTGTCGCGCAGGTTCTCCAAGCAACAAAAAAGCGCCCTAAGGCGCTTTTTTGATCGATGCTAGCAGCGCTTACTGAGCGACCACGCGAACCATCTCGAGGCATTTGTTCGAGTAGCCCCACTCGTTGTCGTACCAGGACACGATCTTGACAAAGGTGCCGTCCAACGCGATGGAGGCGTCGGCATCGAAGATCGAGGTGCGGGTGTCACCACGGAAGTCGGTGGCGACCACCTTGTCCTCGGTGTAGCCCAGGATGCCCTTGAGCGCGCCTTCGCTCTGGGCTTTCATCTCGGCGCAGATTTCCTTGAGTGTGGCTTCCTTGTTCAGCTCGCAGGTCAGGTCGACCACCGACACATCCGACGTGGGCACGCGGAAGCTCATGCCGGTGAGCTTCTTGTTCAGCTCGGGAATCACCACGCCCACGGCCTTGGCCGCGCCGGTGCTGCTGGGGATGATGTTTTCCAGAATGCCGCGGCCGCCGCGCCAGTCCTTGTTGCTCGGGCCGTCCACGGTTTTCTGCGTGGCGGTGGCGGCGTGCACTGTGGTCATGAGACCGCGCTTGATGCCCCACTTGTCGTTGAGCACCTTGGCAATCGGCGCCAGGCAGTTGGTGGTGCACGAGGCGTTGGAGATGATCGCCTCGCCCTTGTAGGTGGCGTGGTTCACACCAAAGACGAACATGGGGGTGTCGTCCTTGGAAGGGGCCGACAGAATGACCTTCCTGGCGCCGGCGTCCAGGTGCTTCTGCGCCGTGACCTTGTCGAGGAACAAGCCCGTGGACTCGATCACGATGTCGGCACCGACTTCGTTCCACTTCAGGTTGGCCGGATCGCGTTCCTGCGTGAGGCGGATCTTCTTGCCGTTGACCACCAAGGTGCTGCCCTCGACGCTGACGTCACCCTTGAAGCGGCCGTGCACGCTGTCGTACTGCAGCATGTAAGCGAGGTACTCGGGCTCCAGCAGGTCGTTGATGGCGACGACTTCGATGTCGGCGAAGTTCTGCAGCGCGCTGCGCAACACGTTGCGGCCGATGCGGCCGAAACCGTTGATGCCGATCTTGATGGTCATGAATGCTCCTTCGTTTGAAAAAACCGATCCGTTCGCCCTGAGCTTGTCGAAGGGCTCACCCGGGCGGGGGCTTCGACAGGCTCAGCCCGAACGGGCTTATTGCTTCGCCAGCACGGCGCGGACCGTGTCGGCCACATTGGCGGGCGTGAAGCCGAAGTGCTCGAACAGCACCGGCGCCGGGGCCGACTCGCCGTAGGTGTCCAGACCCACAACCGCGGCGACGCCGTATTTCCACCAGCCGTCGGTGGAGCCCATTTCCACCGCGACGCGCGGCACGCCGGCGGGCAGCACCGAGGCCTTGAAGGCGGCGCTTTGCCGGTCGAAGGTGGTGGTGCTGGGCATGGAAACCACGCGCACCGCGATCTTGAATTCCTTGGCCAGCAGCTCCTGCGCCTTCAGCGCCAGTTGCACTTCTGAACCGGTGGCGATGATCACTGCTTGGGCTTTTTTCTTCAGGCCCACTTCGCTCGGCTCGGCCAGCACGTACGCACCTTTGCTGATGTCGCCCAGATCGCTCTTGGGCGCGTAGGGCAGGTTCTGGCGGCTGAGCAGCAGCGCGGTGGGGCGGCTTGCGTTTTCCAGCGCCACGGCCCAGGCCACAGCGGTTTCGGCCGTGTCGGCGGGACGCCAGACGTCCAGGTTCGGAATGAGACGCAGGCTGGCCGCGTGCTCCACCGACTGGTGGGTAGGGCCGTCTTCGCCCAGGCCGATGGAGTCGTGGGTGAACACATGGACCACGCGCAGCTTCATCAGCGCAGCCATGCGGATCGCGTTGCGGCTGTAGTCGCTGAAGGTCAGGAAGGTGCCGCCGTAGGGAATGAAACCACCATGCAGCGCCACGCCGTTCATGATCGCGGCCATGCCGAATTCGCGCACGCCGTAATTGATGTGGCGGCCGCCTTGGCCTTGCTCGTTCTTCACCACGTCGCCGGCCAGGTTGAAGCGCAGCGCGGGCGTGCTCTTGGTGTTGGTGAGGTTGGAGCCGGTGAGGTCGGCGCTGCCGCCGAGCAGCTCGGGCAGTGCGGCGGTGAAGGTCTCCAGCGCGAGCTGGCTGGCCTTGCGGCTGGCCACGGTTTCGGCCTTGGTGTGGGCGGCCACGGCAGCATCCACCGCCACCTGCGCAAAGTTCTTGGGCAGCTCGCCTTTCATGCGGCGCACGAACGCCTTGGCGAGTTCAGGGAAGGCGGCCTTGTAGGCGGCGAAGGTGGCGTTCCACGCGGCTTCAGCGGCTTTGCCGGTGTCTTTGGCGTCCCACGCGGCGTACACGTCTTTCGGGATGGCGAAAGGCGCGTGCGGCCAGTTGAGCGCTTCACGGGTGAGCTTGATTTCCTCAGCGCCCAGCGGCTCGCCGTGCGCCTTGGCGGTGTTGGCGCGGTTCGGGCTGCCTTTGCCGATGTGCGTCTTGCAGATGATCATCGTGGGCGCGTCGGCCTTGTTCTTCGCATCGGCAATGGCGCGGTCCACCGCGTCGGCGTCGTGGCCATCGATCGGGCCGATCACGTTCCAGCCGTAAGCGGCGAAACGCAGCGCGGTGTTGTCGATGAACCACGGCGTGACCTGACCATCGATGGAGATGCCGTTGTCGTCGTACAGAGCGATCAGTTTGTTGAGCTTCCAGGCGCCGGCCAGGGCACAAGCTTCGTGGCTGATGCCTTCCATGAGGCAGCCGTCGCCCAGGAACACATAAGTGTGGTGGTCCACCACCGTGTGCCCATCGCGGTTGAACTCGGAGGCCAACAGCTTCTCGGCCAGCGCCATGCCCACCGCGTTGGTGATGCCCTGGCCCAGCGGGCCGGTGGTCGTCTCCACGCCGGGGGTGATGCCCACCTCGGGGTGGCCGGCGGTCTTGCTGTGCAGCTGGCGGAAGTTCTTGAGTTCGCCGATCGGCAGCTTGTAGCCGGTGAGGTGCAGCAGCGAGTAGATCAGCATGGAGCCGTGTCCGTTGGACAGCACGAAGCGGTCGCGGTTGGCCCACTGCGGGTTGGTCGGGTTGTGGCGCAGATGGCGGCCCCACAGGGCGACCGCCATGTCGGCCATGCCCATGGGCGCGCCGGGGTGGCCGGAGTTGGCGGCCTGCACCGCGTCCATGGCCAGCGCGCGGATGGCGTTGGCCTGGGTCTGGGGCGACACGGCTTGGGCGATGAGGGTTGGGGTGCTGGCGGTGTCGGACATGGGGGTGCTGGAAAGTGGGGTGAAGCGAGGTGGAGCAGCGACTCGCGCGATGGCGCAAAACAACGGATTTTATCGGTCAGCCCATCGCCGGCCGCGTTGTGCTGCAACCGCCCGGCGCGCCGGCCCATAATTCTTGGACGTGTGCGGCCTTGCGCGCCCGGCACGCGCACCCCACCGCACACATGACCCGACTCGCCACCGCACCACCCACTCCACCTACCCAGGCCACGGCCATGGTGCTCGCCGCCGGGCGCGGCATGCGCATGCGCCCACTCACCGATGTGACGCCCAAACCCCTGCTGCCGGTGCAGGGCAAGCCGCTGATGCAGTGGCCCATGGAAGCCTTGCTCGCGGGCGGCTTCCAGCGTTTTGTGGTCAACACCGCGTGGCTGGGCGAACAGATCGACGAACACTGCGCCAACTGGAGCCGTGAGCGCCCGGGCTGCGACGTGACGATGTCGCGCGAGGGCGCCGACTTTGGCTATGCGCTGGAAACGGCCGGCGGCATTGCCCGCGCCTTGCCGCTGCTGGCCAACGTGTTCTGGGTGCTGGCCGGCGACGTGTACGTGCCCGACTTCCAGTTCGCGCAGGCCAGCGTTGACCGCTTCGAGGCCAGCGGCCTGCTGGCCCACATCTGGCTGGTACCCAACCCGCCGCACAACCCGCGCGGCGATTTCGGTCTGGGCGCTGACGGACTGGCGATCAGTCGGGCCGATGAGGCCTGGACCTTCAGCACCATCGGCCTGTACCGGCGCGAGCTGTTCGAGTTGCCCTGGTGCGAGGTGCTGCCGGGCAACCCGCAGGGCACGGCCGAACCGCTGGCGCCGCTGCTGCGCCGGGCGATGGAAGCGGGCCATGTGAGCGCGGAGATCTACGAGGGCCCATGGGTCGACGTGGGCACGCCGGAGCGCCTGGAAGAACTGAACCAGCGAACCTGATTCCCCAGCCACACGCACGAGCGCCGAAAGTCAGAGAATGGTGTCCATGGACTCCACCACCCACACCCACCTCTACGCCGAACGCCGCGCCCGTGTGGCCGCCTCGCTCGGCCCCGGCGGCATCGCCATCGTGCCTACCGCGCTGGAGCGGCCACGCAACCGCGACAGCGACTTTCTCTACCGGCACGACAGTTACTTCTACTACCTCACCGGTTTCACCGAACCCAACGCCTGGCTGGTGATCACAGCCGAAGGCAGCACCACGCTGTTCTGCCAGCCCAAAGACCTGGAGCGCGAGATCTGGGACGGCATCCGCCTGGGACCGGACGCAGCGCCCGAGCACCTGGGTGTGAGCGACGCGTTCTCGGTCGCTGAACTCGACCAGCGCTTGCCCAAGCTGCTGGAGAACCGCCAGACCGTGTGGTACCCGTTCGCCACCCACACCGGACTGGAGAGTCGGGTCACCGGCTGGCTGCAACCGGTGCGCGCCCGTGTGCGGTATGGCGCGCTGTGCCCAGAATCGCAACGCGATCTGTGTGGCGTGCTGGACGAAATGCGCCTCGTGAAAGACGCCTTCGAGCAGGACACCATGCGCCGCGCCGCGCAGATCAGTGCCAAAGCCCACATCCGCGCCATGCAGCGCAGTGCGACCATGCTGCGCGCCGGCCAGGACGTGCGCGAGTACCACCTGGACGCCGAGTTGCTGCACAGCTTTCGCGAGCACGGCTCGCAGTACCCGGCCTACGGCAGCATCGTGGCGGCCGGCGCCAACGCCTGCGTGCTGCACTACCGGGCCGACGCCGCACCCATCCGCAGCGGCGAGCTGGTGCTGATCGACGCCGGCTGCGAACTCGACGGCTACGCCAGCGACATCACCCGCACCTTCCCGGCCAACGGTGTGTTCACAGGAGCGCAGCGCGAGCTGTACGACCTGGTGCTGGCCAGCCAGATCGCTGCGGTCAATGCCACCAAAGCCGGTGCGCGTTTCATCGATCCCCACGAGGCTACCGTGGCGGTGCTGGCGCAAGGCCTGCTCGATGTCGGCCTGCTGGACGCGAACAAGGTGGGCAACGCGCAAGACGTGATCGCCAACCGCGCTTATTTCCAGTTCTACATGCACCGCACAGGCCACTGGCTGGGCATGGATGTGCACGACTGCGGCAGCTACGTGGAGCCGTCCGAGCTCGGCACCGCGCAGGAGCGCAAGGACCCGTTGAGCGGCGAGACCATCAAGGACCGCCCGAGCCGCATCCTGCGCCCGGGCATGGTGCTAACCATCGAGCCCGGCCTCTACGTGCGCCCAGCCGAAGGCGTCCCCGAGAAATTCTGGAACTTCGGCATCCGCATCGAGGACGACGCCATCGTCACCGAGACCGGCTGTGAACTGATCTCGCGCGGCGTGCCGGTAGAGGCCAGCGAGATCGAAGCGCTGATGCGCGGCTGAGGCCGTGCGCGTCGTCAGCGTCAACACCGGTGCGGTGCGCCCGCTGCGCATCGGCTCGCGCAACGTGGTCTCGGCCATTGGCAAAGCCGCCGTGAGTGGGCCCGTGGCCGTGATGCCACTGGGCCTGTTGGGCGACGAGCAGGCCGACCTCAGCGTGCACGGCGGCCTGGACAAGGCGGTGTACGCCTACCCACAAGCGCACTACGCATTCTGGGAAAAGCAGCGCCAGCAGCACGGCGGCAACTTGTTCGACGATCCGCTCCCGCCGGGCTACCTGGGCGAAAACCTCACGATCGACGGCCTGCTGGAAACCGAGGTGTGGATTGGTGACCTGCTGCACTTCCCCGGCTGCAGCCTGCGCGTGACCGCGCCGCGCGAGCCCTGCTACAAGTTCAACGCCGTGATGGGCCTGCGCGATGCCGGCCGCCTCATGATGGAGGAGCTGTGCCCGGGCTTCTATTTGTCGGTGGCGCAGCCCGGCCCCATCGAAGCGGGACAGGCCTTCACGCTGGAACCCGGCACACGCGGCCTGCGGGTGAGCGAGGCGTTTGCGGCCAAGCGCCTGAAACACCTGCGTTGACCTCTGTGCACTTGGAGTACAACGCGGGCATGACCTCGCCTGCGGATCCCGTGCTGTGTCTCACCATGAACCCGTCGGTGGATGTGTCCACCCACACCGACCGTGTGGTGCCCGTCGACAAGCTGCGTTGCGGGCTGGCGCAACGCGACGCCGGCGGGGGCGGCCTGAATGTGGCGCAGGTGGTGCAGCGCCTGGGTGGGCACAGCAGTGCGATGTTCCCCGCCGGCGGTGCGGCGGGCGAATGGCTGGTGAGCCATCTGCAGGCGACCGGCCTGCCGGTGCGACGCATTGCGCTGGCCGACGACACGCGCGAAAACTTCACCGTGCAGGCGCTCGACACTGGTGCCGAGTTCCGCTTCGTGCTGCCCGGCCCCACGTTGACCGAAAACGAGTGGACAGCCTGCCTGAATGCGATTGAAGGTCTGGCCCACATGCCCGCCTTCGTGGTCGCCAGCGGCAGCCTGCCACCGGGGGTGCCCACCGATTTTTATGCGCGGTTGGCGGTCATCGTTCGCTCGCGCGGATCGCGGCTGGTACTCGACAGCTCCGGGCTGGCGCTGGCGGCTGGCGTGGCCGCCGGCGTGTATCTCGTCAAACCCAATCTGCGCGAGCTGCGTGACCTCACCCACCTGCCGCTGGACACGCCTGGCCAGTGGCGCGATGCCGCTCAGGCACTGGTGGATCAGGGCCTGGCCGAGGTGGTGGCGCTCACACTGGGCGAGCAAGGTGCGCTCCTCGTCACACGCGAAGGTGCCTGGCGCGCCGAGGCGCTGCCCATCACTGTGGCCAGCTCGGTGGGCGCGGGCGACAGCTTTGTGGGCGCCCTGGTGTGGGCCCTGCAGCGCGGCGAGTCGCTGTCCGAAGCCTTCACCTGGGCCATGGCCGCCGGCTCCGCCGCCCTGCTCACGCCCGGCACCGGGCTGTGCCTGCCGGACGATGTGCACCGCCTGCGCGCGCAGGTTCGCATGCAGGGCTGAGCAACCCAGGCAAGGCCGGCGCGAGAACCCGCCGAACGCTCAGGCGCCATGGTCTGCGCGCACAATGGGCGCCTGACCTCAAAGCTCGAAAGGAGCAGCCCATGAAAGGCGACCCACAAGCCATCACGCACCTGCAGGCGCAGCTCAAGAACGAATTGACCGCGATCAACCAGTACTTCGTCCACTACCGCATGCTCAAGCACTGGGGCCTGGACAAGCTGGCGGCCAAGGAGTACGAAGAATCCATCGGTGAAATGAAGCATGCCGACAAGTTGATGGACCGCATCTTCATGCTCGACGGTCTGCCCAACCTGCAGGACCTGGGCAAACTGAACATCGGTGAAGACGTGCCCGAAATCCTCCACAGCGACCTGGCTCTGGAGAGTGGGGCGCAAAAGACGATCAAGGACGGCATTGCCCACTGCGAGACGGTGCGCGACTATGTCTCGCGCGACCTGCTTCAAGGCATTCTTGACGACACCGAGGAACACATCGATTTCCTCGAAACGCAGATCGAGCTGATCGACAAGGTGGGTTTGCAGAACTACCTGCAAAGCCAGATGGGCTCGGTGAGCTGATCAACCCGATGGGCAAACCAGCAAGCTCCGCACCCGCGGGGCTTTTTTTGTGCCCACTCGCCGGACATTCCCTCTCGAAAAGTCACGATGGCCGCGACCCTCTACGCAGTATTGCGGACTGGGGTTTTCCCGAGCACGGAACTAGAATGTGCAACTCGTTTTCACATAGCAAGAATTCAGCACGACCGGAGACAAGATCATGAGCATGGACAACAGCCCCGAAAACAAACGCGCCGAGCTGCGCCGAGCCGCCCTCGAATACCACGAGTTCCCCACGCCCGGCAAGGTGGCCATTGCCGCCACCAAACAACTCACCAACCAGCGCGATCTGGCCCTGGCGTACTCGCCCGGCGTGGCCGCCCCGTGTGAGGAGATCGTGGCCGACCCGGTCAACGCCTTCAAGTACACCAGCCGCGGCAACCTGGTCGCCGTCATCACCAACGGCACCGCCGTGCTGGGCCTGGGCGACATCGGCCCGCTGGCCGCCAAGCCCGTGATGGAAGGCAAGGGCGTGCTGTTCAAGAAGTTCTCGGGCATCGACGTGTTCGACATCGAGATCAACGAGAAAGACCCGGACAAGCTGGTCGAGATCATTGCCTCGCTCGAACCCACCTTCGGCGGCATCAACCTGGAAGACATCAAGGCGCCCGACTGCTTCTACATCGAACGAAAGCTGCGCGAGCGCATGAAGATCCCGGTCTTTCACGACGACCAGCACGGCACCGCCATCGTGGTGGGTGCGGCCATCTTCAACGGCCTGAAAGTCGCGGGCAAAGATCCGAAGAACGTCAAGCTTGTCACGTCGGGCGCGGGCGCCGCTGCCCTGGCTTGCCTGGGCCTGCTGGTCAAACTCGGCATACCGCGCGAAAACATCTGGGTCACCGACCTCGCCGGCGTGGTCTACGAGGGCCGCACCGAATTGATGGACGAAGACAAGATCGTCTTCGCGCAGAAAACCCCGCACCGCACGCTGGCTGAAGTCATCGATGGCGCCGACATCTTTCTCGGTCTGTCGGCAGGCGGCGTGCTCAAGCAGGACATGGTCAAGAGCATGGCGGCGAACCCGCTCATCTTCGCGCTGGCCAACCCAAACCCCGAGATCCTGCCCGAAGAGGTGAAGGCGGTGCGCGGCGATGCCATCATGGCCACCGGTCGCAGCGACTACCCCAACCAGGTCAACAACGTCCTGTGTTTCCCCTACATCTTCCGAGGTGCGCTGGACGCCGGTGCCTCCACCATCACGATCGAGATGGAGATCGCAGCGGTGCACGCCATCGCCGAGCTCGCCCAGGCCGAGCAGAGCGACGTGATCGCCGCCGCCTACGCCGGCGAGCAGCTGATGTTCGGACCCGACTACCTCATCCCCAAGCCGTTCGATCCGCGCCTGATGATGAAGATTGCCCCCGCCGTGGCCCAGGCCGCGGCCGACAGTGGCGTGGCATTGCGCCCCGTGACCGACATGGCGGCTTACCGCGAGCGCCTGCAGAGCTTCGTGTTTGCCTCAGGCACGATCATGAAGCCGATCTACGCGGCGGCCAAGACCGCGGCCCGCAAGCGCGTGGCCTACGCCGAAGGCGAAGAGGAACGCGTGCTGCGCGCCTGTCAGATCGTGGTGGACGAGGGCCTGGCCCGCCCCACACTCATCGGCCGCCCGGCCATCATCGCGCAACGCATCGAAAAGTTCGGCCTGCGCCTGCGGGAGGAACTCGACTATGACATCGTCAACGTCGAGCAGGACAGTCGTTACCGCGACTTCTGGCAAACCTACCACCGCATGACAGAGCGCAAGGGCGTGACCCAGCAGCTCGCCAAGATCGAGATGCGCCGCCGCCTCACGCTGATCGGCTCCATGCTGCTGCACAAAGGCGAGGTCGACGGTCTGATCTGCGGCACCTGGGGTGGCACCCACAACCACCTCGAATACATCGACCAGGTGATCGGCAAGCGCGCCGGTGGCAGCCCGAGCACCGAACAGGATGTGCGGATCTATGCCTGCATGAACGGCCTCATGCTGCCGGGTCGTCAGGTCTTCCTGGTCGACACCCACGTCAACTACGACCCCACCCCCGAACAACTGTGCGAAATCACGGTGATGGCGGCCGAGGAAATGCTGCGCTTTGGCCTGAAGCCCAAGGCCGCGCTGCTGTCGCACTCCAACTTCGGATCGAGCAACCAGCCCAGCGCCATCAAGATGCGCCGCACGCTGGAGCTGCTGCGAGAGCAGGCGCCCTGGCTGGAGGTGGACGGGGAAATGCACGGAGATGTGGCATTGGACCCCGAGGCACGCGCCACCATGATGCCCAATTCAACCCTCAAGGGTCCGGCCAACCTGCTGGTGTTGCCCAACATCGATGCCGCCAACATCGCCTACAACCTGCTCAAGACAGCGGCCGGCGGCAACATCGCCATCGGCCCGGTGCTGCTGGGTGCCGACAAGCCCGTGCACATCCTCACAGCGAGCGCCACCGTGCGCCGCATTGTGAACATGACAGCGCTGACCGTGGCAGACGCCAACGTTTCCCGTTGATGCCTGGGGAAAAAGCAAGCACTAACTTTTTCACACATTTCGGGACGCCTGATTTGCCCGCTTTTTCAGCAACCGCTTGCGTTTTCAGGCCGCCTCAGGCACACTATCGAGCTTGAAATACAGGGTTAACCCGCCCCGTGACACCCCTGCAAACAGAGCCCGAAGTGGGCAGTTTGCCCGGTGTTGGAGGCGGGTTGATTGCATCAGGAGCAAGGGATTTCATGGACCTGAAGCGGATCCGGGCCCGGATCGGGAATGTCAAGGTCGTGGCCACACTGGCCTTGGCGCTGGTTCTGACGGCATCGCTGGGCACCCTTCTGGTGCAGGCTCGAACACCGACAGACCCGGGATTCTCCAGCGCCACTGCCGTTTCACTCGCCGAATCAGGCTTGCCCGTTCAGGGCAGACAAGTGATGGCGCTGATCCGGCACGGTGGCCCCTTCCGGTACGAGAAAGACGGCACGGTGTTCGGCAACCGGGAAAGGTTGCTGCCCAGCCAGCGGCGAGGGTTCTACCGGGAATACACGGTGCCCACGCCGGGTTTGAGTCACCGGGGTGCCCGGCGGATCGTGTGTGGTGGTTTGGAGCCCAGGATGCCTGAGGCCTGTTATTACACCGAAGACCACTACAGCAGCTTCAAGCTGATCGTGCAGTGAGTCTTGGGTGGTGTGAACGGTTTTTTAACTTTGACCTTTGAAAGAGACGCGGAGATGGACACGCCACTTCGTAACGTACGACCCAATATCGTTCAGTCGATTCGCGCTTACGGCGTGAAAGACCTGCAGGCTGCGGCCGAGCACTTGGGGCACCACTTCCTGTACGCCAACCTGGCCAAAGCCCAGAGCAAGCAGGACGTGCTGGAATTGATCGCAGCGCAATACACCTTGCCCTCCCACTTCGGCAAGAACTTCGACGCGCTTTACGACTGCATGACCGACATGGTCCACAAGTCGGGGCCGCAGACCGGGTTCATCGTGGTGCTGGAGCACATTCCGGCGCACGCGAAATTCGACAAGGAAGCACGCGAGCAGCTGCTGGACATCTTCCGCGACGCCGCCGACTACTGGTCGGACCGCAAGATCCCGTTCCGCTGTTTTTATTCGTTCTCGGTGGCCCGTTCACCCAAGGGTGAAGAACAGATCGAAGTGCAGAGCGACGAGCCCATGCCCACAGACAAGATCCTGGACGTGAGCCCGATGGCGCTGCGCATGAGCAGCCCGTTCAATGCGGGTTACTGGCTGGCTGCAGCCTGATCAGGCTGCTTCGCCCCAGAAAAGCCGCTGCAACCGCAGCGGCTTTTTTCATGCCGGCAGCTTGTTGATCAGGTCAACGTATTCGCTCACCGGCACTTCTTCGGCCCGGCGCTGCAGGTCGAATTCACCTTCAAAGCCTTGGTCGTCGAGCCATCGACCCAGCGTGTTGCGCAGGATCTTGCGGCGCTGGCTGAAAGCCACCTGCACCATGGTCGAGAAGCGCGCGATGTCGATCGCCGGCGGGTCGGCCAGCGGGACCATGCGCACGATGGCGCTGTCCACACGCGGTGGCGGATCGAAGCTCCCGGGCGGCACAAACAGCACGTTCTCCATGGCGTAGCGCCACTGCAGCATCACCGACAGCCGGCTGTAGTCGGACGTGGCCGGGCGCGCCACCATGCGGTCGATCACTTCTTTTTGCAGCATGAAGTGCTGGTCCTGCACCACGTTCACGTGATCAAGCAGGTGAAACAGGATGGGCGTGGAGATGTTGTACGGGAGGTTTCCGACCACGCGCAGCTTGGGCGCATCGAGTTGCGTGGCGAGCGCTTGAAAGTCCACCTTCAACACATCGGACTCGACAACCTGGAGCTGGGCGTGGGCGCGAAGCCGCACGGCAAGATCCCGATCGAGTTCGATCACGGTGAGGCGTCCCAGCCGCTCCACCAGGGGTTGTGTCAACGCGGCCAGACCGGGCCCGATTTCCACCATCGCGTCCCCTGGCAGCGGTGCGATCGCATCCACGATGGCGCCGATGATGGCCCCGTCGGTCAGGAAATGTTGGCCAAAGCGCTTGCGGGCGACGTGCTTCATGCGCAGGCCGCAGGGACGACCTTCAGCATCACAGCTGGGGCGCTTCGCGGTATTCCACGTAGGCGCGGCCGCGAATGTCCTGTGCCCAGGTGCGCAAGGCTTCTGCGGACTTTCGCTCACGCACCAGACCACGCACCATTTCGCGCTGATCGCGTGCCGTCAACTGGCTCTGACGTCGCTCCTCCACCCGGATGAGGTGCACGCCGAAGCGAGACACCAACGGGGGCGAGACCTCGCTGGGTCGCAGGCGGTTCATGGCCGCCTCGAACTCGGGCACGAACTGGCCCGGCTGAGCCCAGCCCAGGTTGCCACCGTCGGCGGCCGAGCCGTCCTGGCTGTGCTGTCGAGCGAGGGCTTCGAACGTGGCCTGGCCGCTGGCCAGTTGCTGGCGGAAGCCGGCCAGCCGGGCCACGGCATCGGCTTCGCTGAGCTGCGGGCCAACGCGCAGCAGAATGTGGCGTGCACGGGTCTCGTTGACAATGGCGTCCGGCAAACCCGACTGGCGTTTCTCGATCACCTTGAGCACGTGAAAACCTGCCGCACTGCGCAGGGGTCCTGCGATCGCACCAGCACTCAGCGAGCGCGTGGCCTCGACAAAGAGTTCGGGCAGGCGATCTGCCGGGCGCATGCCGAACACGCCGCCATTGACGCGCTCGGGCGCCTGGGAAAACTCACGAGCCAGTTCGGCGAAGTCCCCGCCGGCGCGGGCGCGATCGGCCACACCCTGGGCGCGTGTCTGCAACACCTGGACCCGCTCGGGCGAGGCATCTTCGGGGACGATCACCAGCACATGGGCCAGGTTGAGCTGCAGGGTGGCAATGTCGTTGTTGCCCTGGCGCTCGCGAATGAAATCATCGATGTCGGCTTCGGTCACGCGCACCTTCGACTCGACTTCGCGCTCGCGCAGGCGCTGCAGCAGGATCTGGTTGCGCAGGTCGTTTCGCAGCTGGTTGATGTCGACCCCATCGGCGGCGATGCGGCGGCGGAATTCTTCGGGTGTGAGCTGGTTCTGCGCTGCGATGGACTGCTCGGCCTGCGCCAGCGAGGCCTCGTCCACCCGGATGCCGAGTTCGGCTCCGAGCTGCAGTTGCGCGCGCTCGCTGACGATCTGTTCCAGCACCTGGCGGGCGAGCTGATCACGCGGCGGCACGGGGGCGGACTGCTGGGTGAGTTGCTGTTCCAGGCGCACTAGGCGCTGGCGCACTTCGCTGTTGGTGATGGGCTCGGAGTTGACGAGGGCCACGATGAAGTCGGCGGTGCGGGCCACAGAGGCGCTGGGCATCGATGGCGCCCGAATGCCGCTGGAAGGGCGCAGGGCCTGAGCCTGCACGGCAGATGCAGCCAGCAGCGAACAGCACAGCAGCAGCCACGTGGCGGCACGAGGTGGAAGTGGGAAGCGGTCAGTCATATTGTTGGAACCGGCTGGGCGGGTTGATTTCTTCGCGCAGGTACTGGTAGCGCGGCACGTTGTCTTTGAGTGTCTGCAGCGGGTTGGAGCCGAGGCGGGAGAAGCCGCTGAACTCCAGCTGGAACAGGATACGCTGATTGGCTGTGGCGTTGCTGCGCTGCAGGCGTTCGAGCACGATGCGCCCGAGCCAGCAGCCCGCGTCGAATTCGAAGCCGGCCACCAGGTCGACCACCTTGCGGTCGGGCACGCTGTAGTTGATGCGGCCCACGCTGTACCACTGGCCCGGGCCCAGGGCGCGTCCCCTCACCTCGGGGCCTGCAGGCGAACCAAACAGATCGCTGAGTGGCCACTGCCAGCCCACGTCGAACTGTTCGCTGCTGCCGCGCTGCAGACGGTAGGCGGCACTGACCACGCGGAAGTTGCTCGGGGTGTAGCGTCCGCTGAGCGTGGTCCGCACGGACTGGCGGTCGCCGGGGCTGTACTGCACATTGGCGTCGGTCAGCCAGCGGGGACTCCACTGCACCCGGGCTGCCAGCAGGATGTCGCTCAGGCGTTCGTTGATCGGGTCGCCTCCGGCCAGTCCGGTCGAGTTGGGCAGGAACACGTCCTGGTCTCGAAACAGGTAACGCTGGGCCACGCCCAGCCGGATCACCTCCGCGCCGCTGTCGGGGTCAAGCAGGCGGGAGCTCACGCCCACCGTGACGGCGCGGGTGTCGGAGATGCGGTCGTTGCCGCCGAACGCGTTCTCGGTGTAGATCGATGCCAGGTTGAAGTCGTTGGCGGCCGAGTCGTAGTTGGGCAGCAGGCGCTGGTCGCGATAGGGCGTCCAGGTGAAGAAAGCACGTGGCTCCAAGGTTTGCGTAAAACCGCGGCCGAAGTAGCTGGCGTCGCGCTCGAAGATCAGGCCACTGTCCAGACTGACGGTGGGCAGCACGCGAGACGCGCTGCGCGATCCGTCGGCCAGGGGGCTGTTGAAGCTGTACTGCGTGGCGTGCAACTGGGCCCGCGGTTTGACGAACCAGCCCGGCGCCTGGAACCGGCGGCTGATCTCGGCCACCGTGAGCGCGCGGTCTCCGTTGCTCTGCCTGGTCAGGCCCGGCACCGACTGGAAGCGCGTGTATTCGGTCAACACCGACCAGTCGACGCCGGTGAGGTTGGCCACCTGCGCGTCGCTGCGGCCGTAGCGCACCGCCACCGAGGGCAGCCGGTCGTATGGCGGGATGATGGGTGCGGCGATGTCCTGCAATGTTTGCCAGGTGTAGGCGCCAGCGCTGACCGACCACGGTCCCTGTCCCCAGTTGTAGGCCACGTCGCTGGCCAGCAAGCGGGTGGTGAGGGACGTGGTGGCGCGAGGAAAGTCGCGCCAGTAATCGTCGTCGCTCACCCGGTTGAGGTTGAAGTACAGGCCTGCCGAACCACCAAACGCTGCGGTGCTGCCCGTGAGGTTCTGGTTGTGTTGCGCCGAATAGCCCCAGCGGTTGGCATTGCGCAGCTGGTCCGAGGGCATGAACGCGCCTCGCACCTGGCCTGCGTAGGTGGGCTGGAGATAACGCAGCTCACCGCCCAGGTCGACCCCCCGCTTGCTCATCACAGTGGGGTAGAGCGTGGCGTCCAGGTTGGGCGCGATGTTCAGGTAGTACGGCAGCGTGACTTCAAGGCCGCTGATGCTGTCCAGCCCCACCGTGGGCGGCAACACCCCCGACTTGCGCGCGTCGGTCAGCGGAAAGGTGAAATAGGGCCAGCCCAGGATGGGCACGCCCTTGAACTCCAGCACGCCGCCGGTGGCCGCGCCGGTCTGGGCCACGTTGTCGAACTCGATCTTCGTGGCACGCACGAGCCAGTCAGGCATCCAGGCGGCACCCGGCGTGCGTGGGCAGGTGGAGTAGCGCGCGTCGTGCGCCACGGCCTTGTCTTCCCCCAGAAAGTCCACCTGGCTGGCGTCGCCCTTGCCTTCGTTTTTCAGCAGATTGAAGGTGGGTTGGGTGAAGGTGCCCTGGAAGGTGTCGACGTTGAGCTGGAGTTCGGGGCCTTCAAACCGATCACCGCTGCGGTTGATCAGCACATTGCCCCTGGCCTGCGCTTCATTGGTGCGTTGGTCGAGCTGCAGGCGGTCGGCGCGAATCACGGTGTCGTGGCGGCGAAGCTCGGCCTTGCCTTCCACCGCCGTGATGCCGTCGGTCTGGCCTTCGATGCGTTCGCCCGATACGAAAGTGGGCGCCTGTTGCTTCGCCTCTTCGGGCAAGGCCTCCAGCAGCATGCCGCTGGAGCGCAGTGACACCCCAGGCCGGGATGCCTCGTCGCCGTCACCCGACTGGGCCTGACCCGGGAAGTGCGCACCCAAGGCCAGCGCAGCCATCAAGGCCCGCACCGCCAACGGCACGGGCGCCACCTGAAGGCGGGAGGTTGTCCGCCCACCGGGCAGGGCTGGGGCGCAGGGCGGGTGGGTGCGGCGATTCAAAGGGAGGAGGTCGTTGACCGGGCTGACCAAAAGCGGGCGGCAAGCCACGGATCAGCACAGGGGGTTTGTAGAATCAGCGGCCATTATCCACTGCCCGATCCCGCGCCCGGCCCATTGACAAACGGCGAAAAACACCCTCCACCATGACCCTGTCCAACACCGCCGTCGAGTGGGCCGACCCCCAGCGCGAAGCCGCTTTTTCAGCCTGGCTGCGCCCGCTCACCGACCGGCTGGGTTTGCTGCCCGTCACCCTGCGCGCAGCGTCGGCCGACGCCAGCTTCCGGCGCTACCTGCGCATCGACGCACAGGCCGGGCACAGCCTCATCGTGATGGACGCACCACCCGCGCACGAGAACTGCCAGCCCTTCGTGCACGTGGCCACGCTCATGCGCGAAGCCGGCCTGCTGGTGCCCGAGGTGCTGGCCTGGGACGAACCACAGGGCTTCATGCTGCTGAGTGACCTGGGTCACCAGACCATGCTCGACGGCATCGACAAAGGCAATGCGCAAGCCAACCACGGGCGTTACATGCAGGCGCTCGACGCCCTGCTGGCCTGGCAGTTGTCGTCCAAGCCCGGCGTGCTGCCGCCCTACAGCGAAGCGCTGCTGCGCCGCGAGCTTCAGCTGTTTCCCGACTGGTACCTGCAGCAGCACAAGCAGTTTGCGTTGAACGACACGCAGGCCAACACGCTGCAGAAGGCCTTTGATTCGATCGTCGCGCACAACCTCAACGCGCCGAGCGTTTATGTGCACCGCGACTTCATGCCCCGGAACCTGATGCTGCCGCGCCAGCCTGGCGACACACCCGCCCAGCAGCTCGGCGTGCTCGACTTCCAGGACGCGGTGCACGGCCCCATCACCTACGACATCGCCAGCCTCATGCGCGATGCCTTCCTCACCTGGGACGAGGACTTCGTGATCGATGTGACCGTGCGCTACTGGGAAAAAGCGCGCAAGGCCGGCCTGATGGACTTCGAAGACTGGCACAGCGACTTCGGCGCCTTTTACCGCTCGGTCGAGTGGATGGGCCTGCAGCGCCACCTGAAAGTGGCGGGCATCTTCGCGCGGCTCACGCTGCGCGACGGCAAACCCAAGTACCTCGCGGACGCGCCGCGTTTCATCGGCTACATCCGCCACACCGCGCACCGCTACCGAGCGCTTGGCCCCTTCCTGCAACTGATCGACGAGGTCGAGGGCCTGCAGGCCGCATCGGGCTACGCCTTCGGGCGCGTCTGATGCCGCGCTTTCACTGCCCCGCGCCGCTGCTGGCCGGCCAGAGCCTGAGCCTGCCTGCGTCGGCCGCGCGCCATGTGCAGGTGTTGCGCCTGCAGCCCGGCCAGACCATCACGCTCTTCAACGGCGAGGGTGGCGAGTGGGCCGCCACCATCACCCGCATGGGCCGCTCTGACGTGGAAGTGACGGTGGGCACGCACACCGCCACTGAGCGCGAACCGGGCCGCGCCGTGACGCTCGCCATGGGCATGCCCGCCAACGACCGCATGGACTGGCTGGTGGAGAAGGCCGCCGAACTCGGCGTGGCCGGCCTGCAACCACTGCACACCGCGCACAGCGTGCTGCGGCTGGCGGGCGAACGCGCCACCAAAAAACAGGCGCATTGGCAGTCGGTCGCCATCGCGGCCTGTGAGCAGTGCGGCGGCAACCGCGTGCCCACGGTGCAGCCTGTGGTCGACTTCGCGGCATGGCTCAAGTGCCTGCCGCCGGTGGACACTGCAGCGCCGGTGCTTCGCTGCCTGCTTTCTCTGGCCGAGGGCACGCAGCCTCTCACTCAAGCCTTGGCGCAGGTGGCAAGCGACACGCCCGTGTGGTTCCTCAGCGGCCCCGAGGGTGGGCTCAACCCGCAGGAAGACGCCCAGGCCCGCGTCGCCGGATTTCTGCCGGTCACCCTGGGTGCGCGTGTGCTGCGGGCAGAGACGGCCGCACTGGCCGCACTGACGCTTACCATCGGCTGAAACACCAGGCTCACGCGGCCTGAGGCGCCAGGCGGAACACCGCCACCGTGTTTTGCAAGCGCGAGACCTGATCCTTGAGACTGTCTGCTGCAGCGGAGCACTCCTCCACCAGCGCAGCGTTTTGCTGCGTCATCTGGTCGAGCTGCGTCACCGCCACGTTCACCTGGCCAATGCCGTCGCTCTGCTCTCCAGACGCTGCCGTGATCTCACCGATGATGTCGGAGACGCGCTGCACCGAGCCCACGATCTCGCTCATGGTCTTGCCCGCATCGGCCACCAGCCGGGAGCCCGCTTCCACCCGGTCCACGCTGGCACCGATCAGGTTCTTGATTTCCTTGGCGGCTTCTGCGCTGCGCTGCGCCAGGTTCCTCACCTCGCCGGCCACCACCGCAAAGCCACGGCCTTGTTCGCCAGCGCGCGCCGCTTCCACC
>JBBQKZ010000039.1:0-27709 GCA_038327405.1 Burkholderiales bacterium
CGCTGAGCACCGTGGGGCGCAGGTTGCTGGCGGCAGCGGGGTCGGCGCTGATCTGGGCTTGCGAATTCAGGGCGGCGAGCGCTGTGAGCAGGGCGGCGCCCGTCCTGCGCCGGCGAGTGGGCCTCAGCGAACGGGCTGGGCTCTCGCCCGTGGCCGAAGAGCCGGTGCAGGCCGTGGCTGCTTCGCTCACGACCATGAGCTGGCCGCGCGCGGCGTTGAAGACGATGCGGTGGTGGTTGCGATTCATGGAAATTCCCTGGTGTTGTTGATGGCGGCGGAATCAGAAGCCCGTGGTGAGCCAGAAGCCCAAAGCGGCGTTGGGGGTGCGAAAGCCCTCGGGCTTGTGCAGTGGCCAGCCGGCGAACACCTCGAACTGCGTGGTGGGCGCACTGCCGACGCTGCCGCGCAGACCGACCACGGCGCCGGTCAACCGCGTACCCAGCAACAGCGGGGCGCTGGGGCCGCGCACCTGGCCGTGGTCCAGCCCGACGAAGGCCGACGTGCCGCTCTCACCCAGCGCCGTGGAGAGCTCGTTGCGCCAACTCCAACCGCTCTCCGCACTCAGGCTGGAATCGCCGTCAAAGCCGCGCACCGTGTAGCGCCCGCCGATGGCAAAGCGCTCTTGGGGCGAGAGTGGTGTGCGGTGGGTTTGCGCACGCCACTGGCCGCTGTATCGCCAGGCCTGTTGGCTCAGGCTGAACGGCCACTGCCACTGCACGTTGGCCTGCACCAGTGCGAAGCGCGAGGTGCCTTCGCCAAAGGCTTCTTCGGGCGCGGGCAGCGAGCCGAAGGCGCCGGTGCCGCGCCGGTAGTTCAGGTTCAAGTCCAGCGTGCCCGGGCCCACAAACGCGCGGTGGCCCACACCCAGCTGCCAGCCGCCCAGACGGCGGCGCTGCACCTCCACCTCGGTGTCGTCGATGAAGTTGCGCGACTGCCTTGCGAACGCCTTGGCGTGCAGCGTGGTTTTGCTGGTGGCGTTGCGGTGCAGCAGGTACGAGAGCGTGGCTTCCTGTGTGCCTGTGGTGCCGCGGTAAGCGTAGTCCTGCGCGGCGCCCGTCACGGTTTGCAGGTAGCGGTGCTGGCTGACATCGATGGCCAGCAGCGCGCGCCCCCAGGGGAGCGAGTAATGCAACGAGCTGCCACGGGTGCCCCTAGCGCCGGGGTCACCACCACCGAGGCTGCCCTGCAGACCCACATAAAACAAGTCGTTGAGTTGAAGCGGGTTGTCCACACTGAGCGTGGCGCTGCCTTGGTAGCGGCCGGTGCTGCGCGAACCGCTGTCGTCCACACTCAGGCTCAGGCGCACGGGTCGCCCCTGCGTCCAGTCGATGAGCAGGTCGCTGTGTCCGGGTTCATCGCCGGGCACGATCTGGATGTCGGCCTGGACACTGGGCACGCGCTTGAAATTCTCCAGCGCCTGTTCGATGTCGCGCAGGTTGAGCACGTCGCCGGGCTCATTGGGCAGGGCATTTCGGGTGGTGGTGTGCGCCGCCGTGGCGTCAGTGAAACGCACCTGCCGGATGCGCCCTGGGATCAGGGTCAGGGCCAAGCGGCCTTTGTTCAGTTCTTGTGGCTCGACCATCACCCGGCTGGTAACGAACCCCCGCGCGAGCAGGGCTTGCTGCGCGCGCTGGGCCACGACGCCGACACCGCCCGCTCCCAGGCAGCGGCGCAGCGGCCCGTCCAGACCGTCGGGCGCGGTGAGCGCATCGAGCACCCAGCTGAAGCGGGCTGTGTCCTCGCCACGCAGTTCGATCTGGTGGATCGGGAAGCAGGGCGACTCGCTGTCTGGCAAGCGGGCGGTGGGGGTAGTGTCGGGCGCTTCGGGCAGCGCATCCCGCTGTTGAACGGCCTGTTCGCGTTGCCGCGCATCACGCTCCTCGGCGCGGCGTTGCTCTGCTGCGCTTTGCGCGGTGTCTCGTGGGGTTTGGCCAATAGCGGGCGACGTCCACAGTGCGCCCAGCATGAGCGTCACCACGGCCACGCGACCAGCCGACCCAAGGGCCTTCTTGCGTTTCATCTTTTTCCTCGCCTGAATGTTTTTTTGGTGATCGATTCGAAACACCGCGCATTCTGGCGAGAGACTTAAAACATGAATACCAAAGTTTTGTTTAAAGACTGCTTTTGGATCGCAAATTTGGTGCATTGCGTGAAAAAGTAAACATATTTTGCCAAGTGGGCCAACCGGGTCAGACCCCGCCGCCGCGGGGAGTGTTCGCGCCGGGCAGGCTGGCTGACAGAATGCAGAACACTGCCCGGTTGTCACCGTAGTCACATGCACACCACCCCCGATGTCCTCATCAGCGAAGTCGGCCCGCGCGACGGTCTGCAGTCCGTGCAGGCCACCATGCCCACGGCGCACAAGCTCCGCTGGATCGACGCGCTCGTGGCCGCTGGGCTGCGCGAGATCGAGGTCGGCTCCTTCGTGCCGCCTCGGCTGCTGCCGCAGATGGCGGACGCGCCTGCGCTGGTGCAGCACGCACTGCAGTACCCGGGGCTGATGGTCATGGCGCTGGTGCCCAACCTGCGCGGTGCCGAGGCCGCGCTGGCCGCGGGCGTGCTCAAGATCACCTTGCCGGTGTCGGTGAGCGAAGCGCATTCGCTGGCCAACGTGCGCAAGACGCCGGCGCAGATGCTCGACGAACTGCGCGCCGTGCACGCGCTGCGGCGCGACGCCGTGCCCGCGGTCGCCATGGAGGTGGGCCTGTCCACCGCCTTCGGCTGCACGCTGCAGGGTGCGGTGGCCGAAGACGACGTGATCCGCCTGGCGGTGGCCTGTGTGGAAGCGGGTGCCGACGAGGTCGGCCTGTCCGACACTACCGGCATGGCCAACCCGTCGCAGGTGCGCCGTTTGTTCACGCGGCTGCGCGCCGAGCTGGGCGCGCAAGCGGGCGCGGCCCACATGCACAACACGCGCGGCCTGGGCCTGGCCAACTGCCTGGCCGCTTACGACGTGGGCGTGCGCACCTTCGATGCCTCGCTCGGTGGCCTGGGTGGCTGCCCTTACGCGCCCGGCGCCTCGGGCAACGTGGTCACCGAAGACCTGGTCTTCATGTTCGAGGCCATGGGCGTGCGCACCGGCGTCGACATTTCAAAACTCATCGCCGCGCGCGAACCCCTCAAGGCCGGCTTGCCGGGCGAACCGGTCTACGGCATGACGCCCGAAGCTGGTCTGCCCAAAGGATGGTTGGTACACCAGGACCCGTTGAATCCTTCGACAAGCTCAGGCCCTTCGACCGGCTCAGGACGATCGGAATACCAACAACCCCGTTCGGGCTGAGCTTGTCGAAGCCTTCTCAACTTCTCCGCACATGACAAAACTTCCCTACGAGGGCCTTCGCGTCGTTGAATTCACCCACATGGTCATGGGTCCCACCTGCGGCATGGTGCTGGCCGATCTGGGGGCCGAGGTCATCAAGGTCGAGCCGCCGGCCGGCGACAACACGCGCCGCCTGCTCGGCTCCGGCGCGGGCTTCTACCCGCTGTTCAACCGCAACAAGAAAAGTCTGGTGCTCGACCTGCAAACGCCCGAAGGCAAAGAGGCGGTGCTCAAGCTGATCGCCACCGCCGACGTGGTGAGCGAAAACTTCAAGCCCGAGACCATGAAGAAGTTGGGCCTGGACTACCAGAGCCTCAAGACGCTGAACCCGCGCCTCATCCACGTGAGCCATAAAGGCTTTCTCCCCGGCCCGTACGACCACCGCACCGCGCTCGACGAGGTGGTGCAGATGATGGGCGGCCTGGCCTACATGACCGGGCGCCCCGGTGATCCGTTGCGCGCGGGTTCGTCGGTGAACGACATCATGGGCGGGCTGTTCGGCGCCATCGGCGTCATGGCCGCGCTGAGCGCGCGCGATAAGACCGGCGTGGGCAGCGAGGTGCAGAGCTCGCTGTTCGAGAACAACGTGTTCCTCGTCGCACAACACATGATGCAGTTCGCCGTGACCGGCCTGCCCGCCGCGCCCATGCCCGAGCGCATCTCGTCTTGGGGCATTTACGACGTGTTCAAGGTCCAGGACGACGAGCAGATTTTTCTGGCGGTGGTGAGCGACACGCAGTGGGCCATCTTCTGCGACGCCTTTGGCTACGATGACCTGCAGGCCGACCCGCGCCTGCTGGGCAACAACAACCGCGTGCGTTGCCGCGACTGGCTCATCCCGCTGCTGCGTGAGCGTCTCGCCCAGCAGAGCGCGGCCGACCTCGCCGCGCTGTTCGAGCGCCACGGCCTGCCGTTTGCGCCCATCACCAAACCCCACGAGCTGCTGGACGACCCGCACCTCTGCGCCACCGGGGGCCTGGCGCCCATCACCCTGCCCGACGGCGAGCGCGCCGGCCAGACCGCGCAGACCGTGCTGCTGCCGCTCGCGCTCGACGGCGAACGCCTGGGCGTGCGCCGCAGCCCGCCCCGGCTGGGCGAACACAGCGCCGAGCTGCTGGCCGAACTCGGCTATTCGGCTGAAGACGCGGCGCGTCTGAGCCAGACGGTGGCGAAAGCTGCCTGAGAAGTCATCAATTCAGGCTTTTTCGTCATTGATCCGATACGGATCGTGGGGTAATCTGCCCCGGTGGACAAACTCAAACAACTCGAAACCTTCGCCTCGGTGGCCACGCGTGGGAGCCTGACCGCCGCTGCCAAAGCCGAGGGGGTGGCCCCGGCCATCATCGGCCGCCGTCTGGACGCACTCGAAGCCCGCCTCGGCGTGAAGCTCATGGTGCGCACCACGCGTCGCATCGCCCTCACCCACGAAGGCAGTGCCTTCCTGGAAGATTGCCACCGCTTGCTCACCGACCTCGCCAACGCGGAGGCCAGCGTGAGCGCGGGCGGGGTGAAGGCCAGCGGGCACCTGCGCATCACCGCGCCGGCCGGCTTTGGTCGCCGCCACGTGGCGCCACTCGTTCCCCACTTTCGCGAGCTGCATCCCGAGGTGACGATCTCGCTCAACCTGAGCGATCGGGTTGTGGACGTGGCGGGCGAAGGATACGACTGCGCGGTGCGCGTGGGCGACCTGCCCGACTCTTCATTGGTGAGCGTGCGCCTGGCCGAGAACCGCCGCCTGTGCGTGGCCACACCGCGCTACCTGCAGCACCACGGCAAACCCCAGACACCCGCCGATCTGGTGCGTTTCGATTGCCTCACGCTCTCCAGCGACGCTTCACAGACCCGCGGATGGGCCTTTGCCGTGAAGGGTGAGTCGGGCGAAACCACCATCACCCACCTGCGCCCCGGCGGCCCGCTGGACTGCACCGACGGCCAGGTCTTGCACGAGTGGTGTCTTGCCGGTTACGGCATCGCCTGGCGCAGCACCTGGGAGGTGGAGGCCGACATCGCACAGGGGCGGCTGGTGAGCGTGCTCGACGACTTTGCCGCGCCACCCAACGGCATCTTTGCGCTGTTCCCGCAGCGCAAACACCTCGCGCTGCGCGTGCGCCTGTGGATCGACTTCTTGAAGCACGAGTACGCCCGGCCGGAGTTCTGGAAAAGCTGACACGCCGTGGGTATGCCGGCAGGTGCTCGCCGTGCCACGTCGCTCGCACCTGATCGGTCGGAACTTACCCCGACCTCGCCGCGTCCCACGGACCCGTTCATTCTTTCGAGGCAAGGCATGCAGATCCCGCCCACGCATCGGCTCAGCCGCCGCCAATGGCTGACCATCGCCACCGCTGCGCTGGCACCGCTCGCCCGGCCTGCGCTGGCGCAGCCGGGCACCAGCACTGGCCTGATCACTCGACGCATCCCGTCCAGCGGCGAAGCCGTTCCCGTGGTCGGACTGGGCAGCTGGATCACCTTCAACGTGGGCAACGACCCGAAGGCCCGCGACGCCTGCGCCGAGGTGGTGCGCGCTTTCTTTGCGGCAGGCGGGCGGCTCATCGACAGTTCGCCCATGTACGGTTCTTCGCAACCCGTCATCGGCCACGCGCTCGCGAAGCTGGGCCGCCCTGCAGCGCTGTTTTCGGCCGAGAAGGTGTGGGTCGGTGATGTGTCGCGCGGCGCGGCGCAGATGGAGGCCTCGCGAGTTTTCTGGGGTTTGCCGCGCTTCGACCTGATGCAGGTGCACAACCTGCTTTCGTGGGAAGAGCACCTGCCGCGTCTGCAGGAGATGAAGGCGGCCGGGCGACTGCGCTTCGTGGGCATCAGCACCTCCGAAGGTCGCAGGCACGCCGAGCTGGAGCGCATCATGCGCACGCAAAAAATCGATTTCGTGCAACTCACCCACAACCTGCTCGACCGCGAGGCCGAGCAGCGCCTGCTGCCGCTGGCACAAGAGCGCGGCATCGCCGTGCTGGTGAACCGGCCGTTCCGCCAAGGCAGCCTGCTTGACCAGCTCGCACGCCACAAGCTGCCGGGTTGGGCGAGCGATATCGGCTGCGACAGCTGGGCGCAGGTGGCGCTGAAGTTCGTGGTGTCGCACCCTGCCGTGACCTGCGCCATCCCGGCCACCAGCCAGGTGGCGCATCTGCGGCAAAACATGGGCACGGCCCTCGGCCAGCTGCCCGACGCAGCCCTGCGCGAGCGCATGGCGCGCGAGGTGGCCGCGCTGTGAGCGGACCCGGGGCTTCCCCATGAGCGAGTGGTGGACCTACCGGCCCGAGGACTTCCTCATGTTTGCGCCGCGCACCTACTGGCGGCTGTTCGTGTTGCACAACCAGGCCTGGTGGCCGGCGCAGGTACTGGCCGTGTTGGCCGGTCTGGGCGTCGTGGTGGCCCTGTGGCGCGACACGGCCTTCGCGCTTCGGTTCGCCACCGGGGTCCTGGCCCTGTGCTGCGCCTTCGTGGCCTGGGCGTTCTTGTGGCAACGCTATGCGGAGATCAACTGGGCGGCCTCCGGGTTTGCGTGGGGCTTCGGGGCGCAGGCGGCCGGCTTGCTGGCGCTGGCCGCGCGTTCGTCGTTGGTGTTGGCGACCGGGCGGGCGCGCCGCCGGGTTGGCCTGGGTCTGTTGTTCTGGGCGGTGTTGCTGCACCCGCTGTTGGCCCTGGCCATGGGCCGGTTGTGGGTGCAGGCCGAGGTGTTTGGTCTGGCGCCGGACCCGACTGCCATCGCCATGCTGGGTGTTCTCTTGTGCGTCGACGCGGTCGCGCGCGCCACCCGTGTGTTGCTGGCTGTTTTGCGCATGGGCGCCTTGGCCTGGTGTGCGGTGAGCGCGGCCACGCTGGGCACCATGGGATCGGCGCAGGGCTGGGTGATGGTGGGCGCGGGGCTGGTGGCCGCAGCGGCGTTGGCGTTCGGTCGCGCGCGGGCGTGAGGGATCATCCCAGGTCGGTGCGCCGGTCGGGCAACTGGCTGGTGGCTCGCGCGGTGTGCAACGCGGCGCGTGTCAGCGTGTTGAGCAGCAGCTGTTCATCCCGTCCGGCTTGAGTCTGAACCGCCCCCATCGGCGCGCACACGGTGCTCTGCCCGCCGTAGGTGGTGTCACCTTCATGTCCGCAGGCGTTGACGTAGGCCACGAACACGCGGTTCTCCAGCGCGCGGGCGGGCAGCAGCACACGCTGCACCTCGTCGAAATCGACCATGTTGGCGGTGGGCACCAGGACCGCGTCCACCCCTTGCCGCGCGAGGCCACGGGCGGGCTCGGGGAACTCGATGTCGTAGCAGATCAGCAAGCCCAGGCGCCAGCCGCGCCAGTCAAACACCGCGGGCGCTTGGGGTCCTTGGCTGAACTGCGCGCGGTCGATGTGGCCGAAGAGGTGGGTCTTGCGGTAGTTGTTGATGCGCTCGCCATCGGCGCCGGTGAACTGCACGGCGTTGTAGGGCTTGCCCTGGGCGTTGTGCTCGGGATAGCCGTGGACGATGGCGATGGCGTGTCGTCGCGCGATGGTGGCCACGGCTTGCGCGAGCGCTCCGTCGGCCGGCTCGGCGAGCGCGGCCACGGCCTGTGCGCCGATCTGGTAGCCGGTGAGCGACATCTCGGGGCACACCAGCAGGTCCGCGCCCAGCCTGCGGGCCTCGGCGGCGGTGGTGTCGAGCCGCGCCAGGGCTTCGGCCGTGCTGGTCGCGTAGGGGCACTGCCAGAGCGCGAGGGTGAGGGTGTGGGCGTTCATGCGTGTGGGTGAGGGCTTCGACAGGCTCAGCCCGAACGGGTTTGGTTTCTCAGTCGGGCAGGGCCACTGGACCGAGTTCGGCAAACACGTCTCCCGGGCCGGGGTTGTCGGCGTGCGTGCGGCCACCAAGGTGTTTGACGATGCCCCAGACCGCGTTGAGCGAAGTCTGCACCGCGCCTTCAACCCAGGCGGGCGTGAACGACACGTCGTCGCCCGCAATGAAGATGCCGCGCTCGGCGGGTGCAAAACCGTCCTGCATGAAGTGGCTGTACATGCGGTGGTTGTAGCGGTAGTGGCCGGGCAGTGCGCCCTTGAACGCGCCCAGAAAATGTGGGTCGGCTTCCCATGACACGCTGACCGGGTCGCCGATGATGTGGCTGGTGATGTCCACGTCGGGGTAGATTTTCTTGAGCGCCGAGATCGCGAGCTGCACGCGCTTTTCGGTGCCGTGCGGCAGCATCTTGAGCGCGTCGCCCATCCAGGCGTAGCTCAGGCAGATCACCCCGGGCTGGTCCGGGCCGTTGTCGAACAGGTAGGTGCCACGTGTGAGCCGGTCGGTGAGGGTCATGCCCATCAGCGGCCAGCCGTTGTCTTTCAGGTCGTTCCAGAACGGGCGGTCCACCATCACGAAAGTCTTGGACGACTGCATGTAGCGCGTGCGGTCCAGCGCCATCCAGTGCTTCTGCGAAAACAGCGACTCCTCCACCGCGATCTGCGTGGTCAGCAGCCAGCTCTGACAGGTGGTGAGCACGGCCGGGTAGTGGCTCGTGTTGCCCCAGGTGTCCGTGACCGCGAGCTGGTTGCCCGCGGCACGGCTGATGGCCGTGACGCCCGCGCGCGGCGCGCCTCGGTGCAGGCTGGCCAGCGTGGTTCCGGCCGGCCAGTGTCGCATGTCGCTCGCGGCGGGCGCGTGTTGCCACAGGCCCAGCGGCACCTGCTGCACACCGCCCACGATCAGGTGCTGGTTCTCGTCGCAACCGGTGAGCACCACGCGCAGGATCTCCAGCATGGAGTTGGGGAAGTCCGAGTCCCAGCCGCCGGTGCCGAAGCCGACCTGCCCGAACACCTCGCGGTGGTGGAAGGAGAGCTTGGCGAAGGCGTCGGACGTGGCCACAAAGTCGTAAAAGGTGCGGTCGTCCCACAGCGGCACGAGCCGGTCCCACAGGGCCTTGAGGCGCGGAACGTCCCGCTCGCGCAGCGCCTGCTGCAGGCCGGTGAAGCCCGCGCCTGCTTCGAGTGCTTGCGCCCAGGCCTGGGCCACTTCGCTGAACAGCGGTGGCAGGTCGGCGAGTTCGCGCGCCCAGTGCGTCTGGCCTTCGAGGTCGACCACGGTGCAGCCCGCAGCGGGCGTGAGCGGGTTGGGAAACGGCCGCGTCTTCAGGCCGAGCCGGTTCACGTAGTGAAAGAAGGCCGTGCCCGAGGCCGGGAAGCGCATGCCACCCAGCTCGGCCACCACGCCTTGCCCGCCCTCGAAGGCCTGCGAGCGCAGCCGCCCGCCCATGCGTGAGGCCTCATACAGCACGGGCTTCAAGCCCAGCTTCATGAGCTCGTAGGCCGCCACCATGCCAGCCATGCCGGCGCCCACGATGGCCACCTCCTGCCCCAGGCGCTCGGGCGGCAGTTCGCCCAGGCCTTGCGGGTGGGCGATCCAGTCGTCGAAGGCGAAGGGAAAGTCGGGGCCGAATACGGTGACGGGCGCGTCAGCGCTGCGCAGGGACATGGGAGCCTCCGGAAGGTCAGGCCAGGCTGCTCAGGAGCCAGAGCGCCGTGCCCCACATCATGAGCGCAACCATGCCGTCCAGCGCACGCCACACATGCAGCGAATTGAGCCGGCGCCCCAACCAGAAGGCAGCCACACCCAGCGCGAGAAACCACACCACCGAACCTGCAGCCGCACCGATGCCAAACACCGTGCTGCCCTGGCCATAGGCCAGCGAGGCGGTGCCGATCAGCACGGCGGTGTCGAGCCAGGCGTGCGGGTTGAGCCACGAAAAGGCCAGCGCCGAGAACACCGCCTGGCGGCGCGAGACTGGCTCGGCGACCATGGTGCTGCCGCCCTCGATGGCCAACGCGCGCGGGTGCAGAAAGCGCTGGAAGGCCTGCCAGCCATAGACCGACAGGAAGAGCACACCGGCGCCCACCATGGCACCCATCAGCTTGTCCGACAGGCCGCCGAGCTGCGCCAGACCGAGCACGCCGAGCGAGATCAGCGCGATGTCGGCCACCGCGCATACCGCCACCGTGAGCCACAGGTGCTGGCGCTGCAGGCCCATGCGCAGCACGTGTGCGTTTTGCGGGCCGATGGCCATGATCAGTGAGATGCTCAGCACCATGCCGGCGGTGAAGGTAGGAAAGGCGAGGGTCACGACGAACTCCGGGAAACTGGAAGGCCCACAGGGGTGGGTGAATGGGCTGGAGTGTGCCGCGAAAACCCATTCGTTTAAACCAACTTAACTTAAACTCAGAACGATTAATAATTACTTGACTGATCATGCTTGATGCCCGCCAGCTCGAAGCCTTGGCCGCCGTGGTGGAGCACGGTGGCTTCGGCCCCGCCGCCAAGTCCCTGTCCATCACGCTCGCGGCGGTCTCGCTGCGCATCAAGTCGCTCGAAGACACGCTGGGCCAGCGCCTGCTGGTGCGCGGCAAACAGGTGCGCGCCACGCCGTCCGGTCAGGCGCTGCTGGGGCATGTGAAGCAGGTGCGGCTGATGGAAGCCGATCTGCTCGATGGATTGCAGGGCGGCGCGCAGCCCCGGGGTGGGGTGCGCTGGCAAAGCCTGGGTGTGGCGATCAACGCCGACTCGGTGGCCAGCTGGTTCTTGCCCGGTGTGGCCGCCTTGTTGCAGCGCCACCATCTGTTGCTGGAGATCCTGATCGACGACCAGGACCACACGCACGACGCCTTGAAAAGCGGCGACGTGACGGGCTGCGTGACCACCCTCACCACCGCCATGCGCGGCTGCGTGGCCGAGCCGCTGGGCGTCATGCGCTACCGCTGTGTGGCTGCGCCGGCGGTGGCGCAGCGTTGTCGCACGCCGCGCGGCGCGGTGTCGGTGCACAAGCTGCTGGCCCAGCCGGCGGTGATCTTCAACCGCAAGGACGCTCTTCAGGATGCGTTTCTGGAGCAGCATTTCGGCCTGCGTGAGCCCAACTACCCGCGCCACTTCGCGCCTGCGGTGGAAGCCTTCGAGACCGCCATCGAGCTCGGTCTGGGCTGGGGCATGGTGCCCGAGCAGCACCTGGCTGCCCGCCCCGGCCTGCAGGAGATCCTGCCCGACGCCACGGTGGACGTGGTGCTGTACTGGCAACACTGGGCACACGAGTCGCTCTCGGCGCAGCGGCTCACGGCGGCGGTGAAGGCAGCCGCCGCGAGCCACCTGCGGCCCGTGCCGCCGTGAGGCCAGGGCCCGACGCCTAAAATTCAGCCCATGCTCAAGATCAAACAGGAACTGCTCGACGGCCTCGCCGCCGAGCTAGACACACTTTTGCCCGGCGCTGCCGCGCGCGCGGCCTTCGAGTCGCCCAAGGTGGCGGCACACGGCGATTTCGCCAGCACCGCGGCCATGCAGCTGGCCAAACCACTCAAGCTCAACCCGCGCCAGCTCGCCGAGACCCTGCGCGGGGCACTGCGGGCCCGCGTGGAATACGAACAGTGGGTGTCCGACATCGACATCGCCGGGCCGGGCTTCATCAACATCCGGCTCAAGCCGTCGGCCAAGCAGCAGATCGTGCGCGAGGTGCTGGGCGCGGGTGCGCGCTTCGGCATTGCCGAGCCCAATGGCCAGAAGATGATGGTGGAGTTCGTCTCGGCCAATCCCACCGGCCCGCTGCACGTGGGCCACGGCCGCCAGGCCGCGCTGGGCGATGCGATCTGCAGCCTGTTCCAGACCCAGGGCTGGAGCGTGCACCGCGAGTTCTATTACAACGACGCGGGCGTGCAGATCGCCACGCTGGGCACCTCCACCCACCTGCGCGCGCAAGGCTTCAAGCCGGGCGATCCGCAGTGGCCTGAGAATGCCTACAACGGTGCCTACATTGCCGACATCGCAGCTGACTTCCTGTCGAAAAAGACCGTGAAGGCCGACGACCGCGAGTTCACCGCCAGCGGCGACATCAACGACCTGGACGGCATGCGCGAGTTCGCGGTGGCCTACCTGCGCCACGAGCAGGACCTGGACCTGCAGGCCTTTGCGGTGAAGTTCGACCACTACTACCTGGAGTCCAGCCTGTACACCAGCGGGCGGGTCGAGGCCACGGTGCAAAAGCTGATCGACGCCGGCAAAACCTACGAGCAGGACGGCGCGCTGTGGCTCAAGAGCACCGACTACGGCGACGACAAGGACCGCGTGATGCGCAAGTCCGACGGCTCGTTCACCTACTTCGTGCCCGACGTGGCGTACCACATCAGCAAGTGGGAGCGTGGCTTCACCAAGGTCATCAACATCCAGGGCACCGACCATCACGGGACCATTGCCCGCGTGCGCGCCGGCCTGCAGGCGGCCAACGTCGGCATTCCCGCCGGCTACCCCGACTACGTGCTGCACACCATGGTGCGTGTGGTCAAGGGAGGCGAAGAGGTCAAGATCAGCAAGCGCGCGGGCAGTTACGTGACGCTGCGCGACCTGATCGAATGGACCAGCAAAGATGCGGTGCGTTTCTTTTTGCTCAGCCGCAAGCCCGACACCGAGTACACGTTCGACGTGGACCTCGCGGTGCAGAAGAACAACGACAACCCGGTGTACTACGTGCAGTACGCCCACGCGCGCATCTGCTCGGTGCTGGCCAGTTGGGGAGGTGATGTGGCCACGCTGAAAGACGCCGACCTGTCCGCCCTGGACAGCGCACCGGCCCAGGCCCTGATGCTGCTGCTGGCCAAGTACCCCGAGATGCTCAGCGACGCCGCGCGCGACCTGGCGCCGCACGATGTGACCTTCTATCTGCGCGAGCTGGCCGCCAGTTACCACAGCTACTACGACGCCGAGCGCATCCTGGTGGACGACGTGGCCCTGAAGACGGCGCGCCTGGCCCTGGTCGCGGCCACCGCGCAGGTATTGCACAATGGTTTGGCAGTGCTGGGCGTCAGTGCCCCGCAAAAAATGTGATGGTGAAACAAGCGATGAAAAAGAAACCTGCCAAGACCTCCAGCTCGCTCGGCGGCACCCTGATCGGCTTCGTGGTGGGCCTGCTGGTGGGCCTGGGCATCGCGCTGGCGGTGGCGGTCTACGTCACCCGGGTGCCGATTCCCTTCGTCGACCGCAACGTCTCCCGCAACGCCGGCCAGGACGCCCTGGAGGCCGAACGCAACAAGGGATGGAACCCCAACAAGGCCTTGAACGGAGGCGCCGCCGCGCCAGAGACAGCCGTGGTGCCGGAAGCGGCGGGTGCGATCGTGGTGCCGCCGTCCGACGGCAAGGCGCTGCCATCGGCGCCCGCCGCGGCCGATCCCCTGGGCGATCTGGTCCAGTCCCGGCTGGGCCAGTCACCGGCCGCTGCGCCCGCTGCTGGCGCCGCAGCGCCAGCCGCTGCCGCACCTGGCGCCGACCCCTTCACCTACTTCGTGCAGGCCGGCGCTTTCCGCAGCCCTGAAGACGCCGAAACCCAGCGTGCCAAGCTCGCCATGCTGGGCATCAATGCCGATGTGAGTGAGCGCGAACAATCGGGCCGAACCGTGTATCGCGTGCGGGTGGGCCCGTTCAACCAGAAGGCCCTGGCCGACCTGACACAGGAGCAACTGGAAGCCAATGGCATCGAAGCGGCGCTCGTGCGCATCCAGCGCTGACACCGGCCACCGGCGCAGCGGGAACTTTCAACCACGCCGCCGGCCCCAAACAAACTCAACCAAGGAGTCTGATTCCATGCAACGTCGTGATTTTTCCCGGTCCCTGCTGGCCGCCGGCACCGTTGTGGCCGCCACCGGTGGTCTCACGCTCACCCCCGCCCTTGCCCAGCGCGTGGGGCCCAAGGAAGGCACGGACTTCCTGCGCCTGGGCCGCCCGGCACCGGTGGAAAGCCCGGCGAGCCAGGTCGAGGTGGTGGAATTCTTTGCCTACTCCTGCATCCATTGCTTCAACTTCGAACCGATGTTCGACGAATGGATGAAGAAGCAACCTGCCAGCGTGAACGTGCGCCGCATGCCGGTGGCTTTCAGTCCGGCCATGCAGCCCATGCAGCGCCTGTACTTCACACTGGAGTCCATGAAGCTGGTGGACCGGCTGCACAGCAAGGTGTTCCAGGCCATCCATGTGGACCGTCAGCCACTCACCACCGCAGCGGCCATCACCGCCTGGGTCGAGAAGCAGGGCGGCGTGGACATGGCCCGTTTCAACGCGTTCTACAACGGCGCGGCCGCAGGCCTGGCCACCAAGGCCACCCAGTTGCAGGACGCCTACAAGGTCGAAGGCACCCCTTCGCTTGGCGTGGCCGGGCGCTACTACGTCAACGGCCAGGGCCCGCGCACGCTGGTGGTGGCCGACGCGCTGATCGCCGAGGCCCGCAAAGGCTGAACGGTCTGTCCTCCCCAAAGAGAAAGCCCGCACTGCGGGCTTTCTCTTTGGGCCCAGCGACAGAGGCAGGGCCGTCTTGCGGCAACTTCTTGAATCGATGTGAGAAAAGACCCGGTAAAGGGCGCTCGCCAACCGTTCGGCAGGCGTCACGTCGTTACAATGAATGCAAGTTTCGTGCCCTTGCAACCCCCTGGATTCCCCACCCCCATGCGCCTTCGCCACCCCTTGCTTCTGACAGCCTGCTGCCTCACGGTCGCGGGCCTGTTGTTCGCCAATGCGGCGCAGGCTGAAAAGGCCGACCGCAACCTGCCGCTCAATGCCGAAGCCGACGCACTTCGTTACGACGACGCGCGCCAGACCAGCGTCTTCACCGGCAACGTGGTCATCACCAAGGGCACCATCGTCATCCGTGGCGCCAAGGTCGAAGTGCGCCAGGACGCGCAGGGCAACCAGTTCGGTGTCGTCAACGGCAGTCCAGGCTTTTTCCGCCAGAAGCGCGACGGCGTGGACGAGTTCATCGAAGGCACGGCCCAGCGCATCGAATACGACAGCAAGGCCGACACCGTGCGCTTTGTGGGCGACGCGGTGCTCAAGCGGTTCAAGGGCACCCAGCTCAACGACGAAACCACCGGCAGCGTGATTGTCTACAACAACACCACCGACGTGTTCACCGTGGACGGCGGCGTGGCCAGCCGCACCAGCGACAACCCCACTGGCCGCGTGCGCGCCATGCTCACGCCCGTGCCCAAGGACGGCGCCCCTGCCGCCACCCCGGCGCCGCCGGCCAACTTGCGCCCCAGCAGCCAGCTTGGCGAGGGCAAGCAGTGACGGCGTTGCCTTCCGCGCCGGCGAAGGCGCCGGCCAGGCGTGCGGCCTCCGCACCCGATCTCAGCCGGCTGGAGGCCCAGGGCCTGCAAAAGGCCTATGGCAGCCGCAAGGTGGTCAAGGACGTGTCGCTGGCGGTCTTCAAGGGTGAAGTGGTTGGTCTCCTGGGTCCCAACGGCGCCGGCAAGACCACGTCGTTCTACATGCTGGTCGGCCTGTTGCGCTCGGACGCCGGAACGATCCTGCTCGACGGCCAGGCCATCCAGGACCTGCCGATCCACCGCCGTGCTCGCCTGGGGCTGGGCTATCTGCCGCAAGAAGCCTCCATCTTTCGCAAGCTCAACGTGGCCGACAACGTGCGCGCCGTGCTGGAGCTGCAGGAGGACAAAGCCGGCAAGCCATTGAGCAAGGCCGCGATCGAGGCCCGCCTCGACGAACTGCTCAAGGATCTGCATGTGGACCACCTGCGCGATTCACCCTCACCAGCCCTGTCGGGCGGTGAACGCCGACGGGTCGAGATCGCCCGGGCGCTCGCCACCAACCCGCGCTTCATCCTGCTTGACGAACCCTTCGCCGGCATCGACCCGATCGCCGTGATCGAGATCCAGCGCATCATCGGCTTCCTCAAGTCGCGCGGCATCGGCGTGCTCATCACCGACCACAACGTGCGCGAGACCCTGGGCATCTGCGACCGCGCTTACATCATCAACGACGGGCACGTGCTCACCAGCGGCACGCCGGCCGAGATCGTGGAAAACGCAGATGTCCGCCGGGTGTACCTCGGCGAACATTTCCGGATGTGATGAAAAGCAGCCACCTGTTGCACTGCTGTGCAATTTCACCGGCGCGAGGTGTCCCATCCAGGGCTCCCGCGGATCCGGCTTTGCCGGTCCCAGGGTGCGCCCCCCTTGGGGGGACGCGCGCAGCGCGGCGGGGGGGCGGCCTGTGAAACAAGGCCTTTCCCTTCGGGTTTCGCAGCACCTGGCGCTCACGCCCCAGTTGCAGCAATCCATCCGCCTGCTGCAGCTCTCCACGCTGGAGATGGCGCAGGAGGTCGAGCAGATGCTAGACGAAAACCCGTTTCTTGAGCGCTCCGAAGACGCGGCCGACCGCGAAACCTTCGGGCTGGAGCAGACCGATGTACCGGTCAGCGCGGGCGAGCAGATCGCCGAAGCCTCGGTGGCGCCGGACATGCCGGACATGCCCGACGCACCGGTCCCGATGCCCTCCAGCAGCGAATCGGGCAGCAGCTCCAGCAGCGACACGAGCGAGGGCGACGCCATCGAAGGCAAGCTCGACGGCGCCACGCCGGTGGAAGAAAGCTGGGAGGGCGACGGCACGGTGGAGATGGCGCCCGACGACAGCGAGTGGGGCGGCGACGCGCCGGCGCGCAACAACAACCTGTCGGGTGATGACGACACGGCGAGTGCAGCCGATCTGGCCCGTGCCCACATCAGCCTGCAGGATTTCCTGCACGACCAGGCCCGCTGCCTGCGCCTGTCTGAAGAAGACCGCGCAGCACTGTATTTCCTGATCGAGTCGCTCAGCGACGACGGTTACATCGAAGACAGCCTGGCCGAACTGGCTGCAGCCTGGCAGGCCCTCTCGGGACGCGTGCCCAACGACGACCCCAACGAGGGGTTCGAAGAGCGCGAAGCGCTGGAGCAGCGCCTGGTCATGGCCCTGCAGCTGCTGCAGCACATGGAGCCCGCTGGGGTCGGCGCGCGCAACCTCGCCGAGTGCCTGCGCCTGCAGATCCTGGAGATGCGCAACACGCCCGAAGCCCGCGCCGCCCTGGCCATCTGCGGCCAGGCCATGGAGCTGGTGGCCAAGCGCGACGTGAAGCGCCTGTGCAACCTGTGCGGTCTGGATGACGAAACCGTGCGCGCCGCGCTCGGGCTGATCGCCCGGCTGGAGCCCAAGCCGGGCCGCCGCTTCGTGGACGTGGAGCGCAACGTGGTCGTGCCCGACGTGCTGGTGACCCGCGCCGGCCGGGGTTTCAAGGTCTTGCTCAACCCCGAGGTGATGCCGCGCCTGCGCGTGCACGACGTGTACGCCAGCGCCATGCGCCAGAACCGCGGCGGGCGCGACAACGGCGGCGAAGCCGGCCACGCCGCCATGCAGCAGCGCCTGCAGGAGGCGCGCTGGTTCATCAAGAACATCCAGCAGCGTTTCGACACCATCCTGCGCGTGTCCAGCGCCATCGTGGAGCGCCAGCGCAACTTCTTCATGCACGGCGAACTCGCCATGCGTCCGCTGGTGTTGCGCGAGATCGCCGACGAACTCGGTCTGCACGAGTCCACCATCAGCCGCGTGACCACCGCCAAGTACATGTCCACGCCGTTCGGCACCTACGAGCTCAAGTACTTTTTCGGCTCGTCGCTCGGCACTGAGACCGGTGGCAATGCGTCGAGCACGGCCGTGCGCGCGCTGCTCAAACAATTCATCGCCGCCGAAGAAGCCGCCAAGCCGCTGTCGGACAACCAGCTCTCCGACCTGCTGCGCGAGCAGGGCATCGAGTGCGCGCGCCGCACGGTGGCCAAGTACCGCGAGGCGCTGCGAATCGCGCCTGCCAATCTTCGTAAATCACTTTGAACCAGCTACAAGTTTTTCTGCCCTGCGCCGCCGGCGTGGAGGACATGCTCGCCGCCGAGGTCAAGCGCATCACCGGCGTGGACGCGCCGCACAAGGCGCGCGGCGGTGTGGCGCTCAACGCTTCGTGGCGCGACGCCATGCGGCTGAACCTGCACAGCCGGCTCACGCAGCGCGTGCTGGTGCAGCTCTGGCACGGCGGCTACCGCAGCGAACAAGACCTGTACCACGCCGCCAGCGAGGTGGCCTGGGAAATCTGGTTCACGCCGGCGCAGACCATCAAGGTCGAGATCACCGCGCAGCACAGCCCGCTGACGTCTCTGAACTTTGCTGCACTCAAGGTGAAAGACGCCATCTGCGACCGCTTCCGCGAAAAGCGCGGTGAGCGCCCCAGCGTGAACACCACCTGGCCCGATGTGCGCATCTACGTGCACCTGACCACCGAGACGGTGAGCCTGTACATCGACACCTCGGGCGAGCCGCTGTTCAAGCGCGGCTGGCGCGAGGACAAGGGCGACGCGCCGCTGAAGGAAACCCTGGCCGCGGCCATGATCGCAGCCACCGGCTGGGACGCCTGTGCCGACCAGCCGCTGGACGCCATCGTGCCGCTGTACGACCCCTGCTGCGGCAGCGGCACGGTGGTGATCGAGGCTGCCCAGATCGCGCTCAACATCCCGCCGGGCTATTTGCGCCGCTTCGCGTTCGAGAAGCTGCTGCCGTTCCAGCCGCACGTGTGGCAACCCATCCTGGATGAGGCCGAGCGCCAGCAGCGCGACTGGCCCGAGGGACACCCGCCCATCGTCTTCGGCAGCGACGTGTCGTTCCGCATGGTCGACTTCGCGCAGCGCAATGCCGAGCGCGCTGGTGTGGCCCACGCCATCGAGCTGCGCGGCGGTGACGCGCTGCAGCGCATGCCGCCCAGCGACAAGCCCGGCGTGATGCTGCTCAACCCGCCCTACGGCGAGCGCATTGCTGCCGCCGGTGTGGCGGGGCAGAGCTCCGAAGACCGCGCCAGCGCCCGAGCCCAGCGAGCCGCGCCGCGCGAGCCTCGCACCTTCACGGTTGGCAAGGCGGCTCCGCCCGCGCCCGGCCTCGGACGTGAGAGTGCGCAGATGGCCGATGGTGGCGATGGCAGCGACTTCTTCAACCAGCTCGCCGCCCACTGGAAAAGCCATTACGCCGGTTGGACCGCCTGGCTGCTCACACCCGACCTCAAGCTGCCCGGCAAGATGCGCTTCAAGGAATCGCGTCGCGTGCCGCTGTGGAACGGCCCGATCGAATGCCGGCTGTTCCGCTTCGACCTCACAGCGCGCAAGCCGCGGCCCGAGCCCGACGCCGAGGACTGAGCGTGCCCGAGGTGCCCGACACCACTGACGCGCTGGTGCTCGACACCAACATCGCGCTCGACCTTTTCGTTTTTCAAGACGCTGCCACCGAGGCTTTGCGTACGGCGGTGGAGCGTGCCGATGGTGCGTGGATTGCCACCGCCGCCATGCGCGAAGAGCTCGTACGTGTGCTCGACTACCCGCAGATCGCGCGCCGCCTCGCCGCCCAGACCCGGCCCATGCAAGACGTGCTCGCCGCCTTCGACCGCTGCACACGCCTGGTGGCCGAGGCGCCCAAGGCCGCCTACACCTGCAAAGACCCCGACGACCAGAAGTTCATTGATCTCGCGGCGGCGCACCGCGCCACACTGGTGAGCAAGGACGACGCGGTGTTGTGCATGGCCAAACGCCTGGCGCGCGTCGGTGTGCAGGTGTGTCGAGCGTGGAGTCCAAACCATGTTGATTGAAATGCGCTGGCCTTGGTTGGCCATGGGTGCGGTGTTCTGCGCGAACGCCTGGGCGGTGCAGAACTGCGAACTCAACGGCGAAAGCGTGAGCCGCGCCAACGGCCACACCACCGCGGGCAAGAGCGGGGTGATGCGCTGCACCGACGACAGCGGCCAGGTGCGCAGGCTCGACCAGACCCTGCGCGACGGCAAGTACGTGGGCCCGGTGCTGATGGTGCTGGCCGACGGCGAGCGTCGTGAATACAGCCTCAATGAACGCGGCAACCGCGATGGCGTGGTGCGCACCTTCGATGGCAAAGGCACGCTGCGCAAGGAGGAAAACCTGGAAGACGGCAGTGCCGTGGGCGTGCAGAAGAACTTTGCCGAAGCTGGCCATTTGCAGGAGCTGCACTTCGCCGCCGGCCGGCGCACCGTGCTCACCATCGGCTACCTCGCGGATGGCCGCCTGACCGAGTTGCGCTGTGCCGCCGTGACACTGGTGCCGCAAGACCGCGAGGTCTGCGGCCATGTCGGCCGAGCCAGCGAGGTCACGCTGTACCGCGCGGCTGGCCAACCCGCCGGCACCGTGAGCTACCTGCAGGGCCAGATGCAGCGCCTGAGCGTGCTGGACCGCGAGGGGCGGCTCGTTCGCAACGAAGAACTCAAGGACGGCCGGCGCATCAAGCGGGTGTTCTACCCATCGGGCCAGCCGCGGTCAGAAGCCGACTTCATCGAGCGCGACCCCAACAGCCGCGAGGGCCGCGAAGGGGTCGCACGCGAATGGGCCGAGAGCGGACAACTCACGCAGGAAACCACCTGGGCCGACGGTTACGAGCAGCGCATCCAGCAGTGGTACCTGAACGGCAAGCAGAAGGCCCGCCAGCAGATCCGCCGCGACGGCCGCAACCAGGAACGCACCACCGAGAGCTTCTGGGACAGCGGCCTGCCCGCCGCGGTGAACAACGAGCGCAACGGTCGTCTGCTGGGCTGGCAGAAGTACTTCACCGAAGCAGGCGTGCTCGCGGTGGAAGACGAACACGGCGAGCGCGGCGTGCTGCTGCGCCGCAAGTCTTACGACGCGCAAGGTGTGGTCGTGCGCGAAGAGCGCTTCCTGGAAGACGGCTCGCGCGTTTGAACCCCAGCCAGGCCTTCAACTCCATGGCCTCGACCCTGTCTGCGTTGCGTTGGTTGGCGGTCCTCTTGGCACTGTTGCTGGTTGGTGCGGGTGCCTTCCATGTGAGCGACATGCGCCGTGCGTACGAACGCATCGCCCGTGGCAGCGAGGTCATGTCTTCACCCCTGGGCGATATCGAGTTTGCCCAAGGCGGCGCTGGTCCGCCGGTGCTGGTGATCCACGGCAGCGGCGGCGGCTTTGATCAAGGTGAACTGCTGGCGCGGGCCGTGTTGGGTGAGCGCTTTCGCTGGATCGCGCCTTCGCGCTTCGGCTACCTGCGCTCCAGCTTGCCCAGCGGCGCGACCTTTGACGACCAGGCGCAGGCCTACGCGCACCTGCTGGACCGGCTCGGCATCGACCGGGTGGCGGTCGTGGCCCTGTCCCACGGTGGCCCGTCGGCGCTGCTGTTCGCGGTGCTGCATCCCGAGCGGGTGGCGTCGCTGACCCTGCTGTCGTGCGGCGTGGCGTCCTCCAGCGACCCGGACCAGGCGAATGCGAACAAACAGGGCGACTTGTTGACCGCGGTGTTCAGGCACGACCTGCTGTACTGGAGCCTCAGCACCGTCTTTCACCAGCAACTGTTGCGGCTGATGGGTGCAAGCGATGGCGTGATCCAGGGGCTCTCCCCGCAGTCGCGTCTGCTGGTGGACCAGATCGTTGATTTCATGAACCCGGTGGCGCCGCGCTCCCAAGGAGTCGTCTTTGACAACCAAGCCAGCTTGCCCAACGAACGGATCGGCGCGATCCGCGCACCCACGCTCATCGTCCACGCCACCGACGACAGCCTGCAGCTCTACCGCAACGCCGAGTTCGCAGCGGCAAACATTCCGGGCGCAGGCTTGATGCGCTTCGAGCGGGGCGGGCACCTCCTGGTGGCGGTGGAGCAGGCCGCCATCCGCACCGAGGTGCAGGCGTTCATCCGGTCCAACGCGCCGTAGCGAGGTCCGGGGATGCGGTCGCCTCAGGTGATCCGCTCAAGCCAGGCCGAACCGGTCGGCATGCGCCTGCGGCCAATACGTGGTGAACACCGCGTGCTGACCACTCAGGTCGTGCAGCAGGGCACCGGGCAGGGTGGCTGGCAGCAGATTGGCGAGCAGGCGCACCTCGTTCTGGTTCACGCGGCGCACCAGGTGGTGGGCGGTGATGTCGCCGGGGTGTTGCAGGCCGGCGGCCTGGATGAGTTCCTGCAGCGCCATGAGCGTGCGCTGGTGGAACTGGAACACGCGCTCGGCCTTGTCGGGCACCACCAGCGCCTGCTGGCGCACCGGGTCTTGCGTGGTCACGCCGGTGGGGCACTGGCCGGTGTGGCAGGTCTGGGCCTGGATGCAGCCCAGCGCGAACATGAAACCGCGTGCGCTGTTGCACCAGTCGGCGCCAATGGCCATGGCGCGCACGATATCGAACGCACTGATCACCTTGCCAGCACAACCGATCTTGATGCGGTCGCGCAGGTTCACGCCCACCAGGGTGTTGTGCACCAGGCGCAGGCCCTCCTGCAGCGGGGCACCCACGTGGTCGGTGAATTCAAGCGGTGCCGCACCGGTGCCACCCTCGGCGCCGTCGACCACGATGAAGTCGGGCGTGATGCCCGTTTCCAGCATGGCCTTGACCATGGCAAACCATTCCCACGGATGGCCGATGCACAGCTTGAAGCCCACCGGTTTGCCGCCGGAGAGTTCACGCAGGCGAACAATGAAATGCATGAGTTCGATGGGTGTGGAAAACGCGCTGTGCGCGGCGGGCGAGACGCAGTCCTGGCCCACGATCACCCCGCGCGCGGCGGCGATCTCGGGCGTGACCTTCGGCCCCGGCAACACACCGCCGTGGCCCGGCTTGGCGCCCTGGCTGAGCTTGATCTCGACCATCTTCACCTGCGGGTCCATCGCATTCGCCTGGAAGCGCTCGGGGCTGAAGTGGCCGTTTTCGTCGCGGCAGCCGAAGTAGCCCGAGCCGATCTCCCAGATCAGGTCGCCGCCGTGCAGCCGGTGGTAGGCGGAGATCGAGCCTTCGCCGGTGTCATGCGCAAAGCCGCCGCGTTTCGCGCCCGAATTGAGCGCCTGGATCGCGCTCCCCGAGAGCGCGCCGAAGCTCATGGCCGAGATGTTGAACACGCTGGCCTCATAGGGCTGCGTGCAGCCCGGCCCGCCGATGGTGAGACGGAAGTCGTGTGAGGCGATCAGGCTGGGCGCCATCGAGTGGTTGAGCCACTCGTGGCCGGTGGCGTTCTGGTCCACCTGCGTGCCAAAGGGGCGCTTGTCGGTCTCACCTTTGGCGCGCGCGTAGGCCAGGCTGCGCTGGCTGCGCGAGAAAGGCGTGGCCTCGTTGTCGGTCTCCAGAAAGTACTGGCGGATCTCGGGCCGGATCTTCTCCAGCATGAAGCGCAGGTGGCCGATGACGGGGTAGTTGCGCAGCACCGAGCTTTTGGTCTGCCGCAGATCGAAAACACCCAGCACCGACAGGCCGGTGAACACGAGAAACCAGAAACCGCCGCTGCCGACGGCGATCAGCGTGAACAGGCTCAGCAATGCCAGCACCACACACAAGCCAAATACGGTGTAGCGCACGGGGTAGAGGGCGTTGAGGCGATCGAGCATGCGGGCTTTCGGCAGAGGGTGCGGAATACACTTCAGTCCATCATAAAACCCGGGCCTCTGCAGTCCACCCCATCCCCATGAACACCCCCTTGAACACGTCGCCCGATCCGGCCAGCGCGCTGGACAACGACGACTACGACACGCTCGACGCCATCCTCGACGACCTGCGCACGCGCGGTGAAGATGTGCCGCAATGGGAATTTTGCGAAGGCGCCATGGCTGCGCTGCTGTGCACACGCCGCCCGGTGGAGCCGGCCGAGTGGTTGCCCATGGTGCTGGGCACCGGTCCCTTGCCCACGGCCCCGCAGGAAGACGGCACGCACTTCGGCAACACCGCGCAGTACGAACAGTTCATGGCGCTGTGGATGCGCCGCAGCGCCGAGATTGCGGTCTCATTGGCATCGCCGGTGGACACCTTGGAAGACGAGCGCAGCTACCACCCCGAGCTGATGGATGTGCGCGGCGCCGTGGCCGCTCTGCCCGAGGCCGAGCGCGCCGACTTCAAGGACCAGGAGCTGCCCGCCTATGCGCAGGTGTGGGCGTTGGGTTTCATGTTTGTCGTGGAGAACTGGCCTGACGACTGGGAGCCGCCGCGCGACAAGGAGACCGCCGCCTGGATCGACGAGGCGCTGGGGCATCTGGTGGCGCTGACCGAGGACGATACCGGCAAGCCCACGGTGAACATGCACGCCGAAGACGGCCCGCCGAGCGTGAGTGACGAGCGCCTCAATGCGTTTGGCGCGGCGATCTGGGCCGTCTACGACCTGGCCCAGATCGGCCGCAGCCTGGGCCCGCGTGTGGAGCCGATCCGCAAGGCCGAGGCGCCGGGGCGCAACGATCCGTGCCCGTGTGGCAGTGGCAAAAAATACAAAAAATGCCACGGCGCCTGAAGATGCCAGATCCTTCGCGCGGAGCTTTCTTCCGTTCGGGCTGAGCCTGTCGAGGCCCTCGCACGGTTCCCAGGCAACTCACTTCAACTCGAACGGCCCGCCCTGCACCAGCGCACGCTGGTAGGCCGGCCGGGCGTGGATGCGGCGCAGCCAGTCCATGAGCTTGGGGCGGCTCTCGTTCAGCCCCGCGCGCGCGGCAGCGGCTTCCACCGGAAAACTCATCTGCACATCCGCCGCGCTGAACGATCGGCCGGCGAACCAGTTCGAGGTGGCGAGTTCGCCTTCGAGAAAATCCAGGTGCTGCGTGAGGTTGGGGGTGATGAAGCGCTTGTGCACCGTGGCCGAAATCGCCTTGGCGATCGGACGCACCAGCAGCGGGGCTTTTTCCACCTCGTCGAACACCAGCTTCATCAGCAGCGGCGGCATGAGCGAGCCCTCGGCGTAGTGCAGCCAGTAGCGGTAGCGAAGAAACGAGGGCGTGCCGGGTTCGGGTGACAACTTGCCTTCGCCATAGCGCTCCACCAGGCATTCGATGATCGCGCCCGACTCGGCCAGCGTGGCCTGTCCATCGGTCACCACGGGCGACTTGCCCAGCGGGTGCACTTTTTTCAGCGAGGGTGGCGCCAGCATGGTCTTGGGGTCGCGCTGGTAACGCTCGATCTGGTAGGGCACGCCCAGCTCTTCGAGCAGCCAGAGCACGCGCTGCGAGCGCGAGTTGTTGAGGTGGTGGACGGTGATCATGGGGGTCTTTCAGACGGCGGGAGACATGAAACTGCGCAACGCCGCTGCGGTGGCCTCGGGCAATTCCTCGGGAATGAAATGGCCCGCCGGCATGGCCTGGCCGCTCACGGTGCCCGCACATTGGGCCTGCCACAGTGCCAGCGGATCAAAAAGCTTCTGCACCACCCCGCGCTGACCCCACAGCACCAGCGTGTCGCAGGCGATGCGCTGGCCACGGTCACGGCTCTCGCGGTCGTGTTCGAGGTCGATGCCGGCGCTGGCGCGGTAGTCCTCGCAGGCGTTGTGGATGGCTTCGGTGCGGCAGAAACAGCGTTCGTATTCGGCCAGTGCCTCCGGCTCGATGTGCGGCAAGCGCGCACCACCCTGCGCCGAGCCCCAGCCGCCGAGCTTGGCGTGCAGGTAGGCTTTGGCGTTGCCACCGATCATGAGCTCGGGCAGCGGCGCGGGCTGGATCAGGTGGAACCAGTGGTAGTAGGCGCGGGCAAACGCCATGTCGGTGCGCGCGTACATGTCCAGCGTGGGTGCGATGTCGATCACGCAGAGCTTGCGCACGCGCTCCGGGTGGTCCAGTGCCAGCCGGTGTGCCACGCGGCCACCGCGGTCGTGGCCGCAAAGGAAGAATCGGTCGATGCCCAGGGCCGTGACCACGTCGACGACGTCCTGTGCCATGGCGCGTTTGCTGTAGTTGGCGTGATCGGGCAGGCCCGGCGCGTGCGAAGCGTCGCCATAGCCGCGCACGTCGGGCAGCAGCAGCCGGAAGTGGGGTGCGAGCTCACGCGCCACGCGGTGCCACATCACATGGGTTTGCGGAAACCCGTGCAGCAGCACCAGCGGTGGCGCATCGGGCCGGCCCCCCACGCGCACCGAGGTCTCGCTTTCGTGGGTCGGGATGCGTTTCAGTTCGAAGCCGGCAAACCAGTCGTTGTCCATGTCGTGTGCTCCACGTCGTTGTTGTTTCGGGACCGGGCTCAGGCCAGCGCCTGGGGCAGCGCACCGGCCAGGAAATCCCACACCTGGCGGATGCGCGGGTTGCTGCGGATCTCGCGGTGCACCGCCAGCCACATGGGCAGTGGCGGTATCGCCAGCATCGGCAGCAGGGGAACCAGGTCCGGGTTCGACCGCGCCGCGTAGCGCGCCAGAAACCCCACGCCCAGCCCAGCGCCCACGGCGGCCTGGTAGGCGTTGAGATCGTCGGTGCGCACAGCGAAATCCTCGCGTGTGAGTGGAAGGCCCATGGCGGCGAAGCCGCGAACGATGTCGGTGACACGGTCGTTGCCCACAAGGTCGTGGGTCAGCAGATCCTCGGGCCCGCGCGGTGTGCCGCGCCGACGCAGGTAGTCGCGGTGCGCGAAGGTGCCGATGGTCACCTGTCCCACCCGTCTGGCCACCAGCGAGCTCTGGTCGGGGCGAACCATGCGCAGCGCGATGTCGGCCTCGCGCTGCAGCAGGTTGCTCACCGCGTTGCTGGACACCAGTTCCACCTGGATGTCCGGGTGCATCTCGCGCATTTGTTGCAGCAGTGGCGGCAGCAGCACACAGGTCACTGGCTGGCTGGCGCTGATGCGCACCGTGCCGCGCGCACCCAGCTGCGCACCCGACGCCTGGCGCGCCAGCTGGTCGGCCGCACCCGACATGCTGCGCGCCGCGTCTGCGAGGCGGTGTGCGTGGGCGGTGGGCACCAGCCCGCGACCGGTGCGTTCGAACAGCACCACGCCCAGTTGGGCTTCGAGCTCGCTGACATGACGGCCCACCGTGGGTTGGCTGGTGTTCAGCGCACGCGCTGCCGCCATGAGGCTGCCCCGGTCCAGCGCCGTGAGGAAAGAGGGGATCAGGGACCAGTTGAAATCGCCGGTATGCATTCTTGAATGGCTGGTGTTTGATTTGAAGCAATTGTGTATGCGTCGATCCGTTTCCACAATGCGCTTGAGGGCCGTGCGCTTCTCTGCACCGGCCACACCCACCCGATCCACATCCCAGGAGCTTGCCATGGACCGCAGAATTTTCCTTCGCACCGTCGGTGGCGGTGCCATCGTCGCCGCCACCTCCACGCTGGCGGGCTGCAGCAGTGCCCTGCCACCCGAGGCCATCGCCGCCTGGCAGGGCCCCGGTGACGAACCCGACGTGCGCCGCTGGATCCTGGCGCACGCCATCCTGGCGCCGCACTCGCACAACCTGCAGTCGTGGCTGGTGGACCTGAGCGTGCCCGACGAGATCACGCTCTTCATCGACCGCAGCCGGCTGCTGCCCGAGACCGATCCGTTCTCGCGCCAGATGATGATGAGCCAGGGCACCTTTCTGGAACTGCTCGACCAGGCCGCGCGGCAGAAGGGCCGCCGTGCCGACATAGCGCTGTTCCCGGAGGGCGTGTTCGCGCCCACCACGGTGGACGCACGGCCCACCGCGCGGGTTCATCTGGTGACGGACCCATCGGTGCAGGCCGATCCCCTGTTCTCCCAGGTGTTTCGTCGACGCACCAACCGCGAAGCCTACGAGCCCCGCGTGCCGTCGGCCGATGCCATGCAGGCCATGGTCGCCAGCACGGCGGGCTTCAACGCGCGACCGGGTTTTGTCACCAATGT
>JBBQKZ010000040.1:0-27472 GCA_038327405.1 Burkholderiales bacterium
GCCTGTGGACGCTCAAGAGCCCGGTGGACGGCCAGGTGATCAAGCTGCACCTGGACAGCGCCGCCCCCGTGACCGCGGGCCAGCACCTGCTGGAGATCGGCGACATCACCGCGGTGGAGGCGGTGATCGACGTGCTGTCGAGCGAGGTGCAGCAGATCACGCCAGGCACGCCGGTGAGCCTCACGCTGACCACCGGCGCGCCCGCGCTGCCGGGCCATGTGACGCGCATCGAACCGGTGGCCTTCACCAAGGTCTCGGCCTTGGGCATTGAAGAACAGCGGGTGAACGTGATCGTGGAACTGGACACCACCGCACCAGGGACGCAGCGGTTGGGTGATGGCTTTCGGGTCGACGCGCGCATCACCGTCTCAAGCCAGGAAGGCGCCCTGCTCGTACCCAGCGCGGCCCTGGTGCGCGACGGCGCGGCGTGGCGCGTGTTCGTGGTCGACGGAAAACGCGCCGCGGCGCGCACCGTGACGCTGCGCGAGCGCAACGCCGACCTGGCCTGGGTGAGCGAGGGCGTGCACGAAGGTGAGCAGGTGCTGCTCTACCCCGGCAGCACCATCAGCGACGGCCAGGTGGTGAAGGTCAGGTGACCGGCGTGGCGATCAGGACTTGGCGTCGGCGGGTGGCGTGGTCACCACCTGGCCGTCTTTCACCGGCAGCGTGTCGCCAGGCTTGAACGAGGTGCGCACCTTGGCGTCCTTGCCGTCGAGGCGGTAGGTCACGTCGTAGCCCACCAGCTTTTGCGACTTGTCCTGCACGGTCTTGCAGCGTTGCTCGTTCGTGGTGATCACGTCTTTCTGCTGCATGTTTTTCTGCACCTGGTTGCCGGCGTATCCGCCAGCCGCCGCACCCGCGAGCGTGGCCACCGTTTTGCCGGTGCCATTGCCCACCGCGCTGCCCAGCAGGCCACCGGCCAGGCCACCCACCACCGTGCCGGCGATGCGGTTTTGGTCTTTCACCGGCGCCGTGCGCTGCACCGCCACGGTTTCGCACTGCTGGCGCGGGGTTGTGACGGTCTGCATGATCTCTTTCACCGCCACGACATCGGCTACCTTGGGCTGGGTCAGTGCCTTGTAGCCCGTGACCCCGCTGGCCCCCAGAACCACCATGGCCAGACCACCAACGGCGATGCCCTTCATCATTGACTTGTCCATGTGCTCGTCCTTTCAAATCATTTCAAAGCTGACGCAATCTAACCGGGATCGACGCCCCGCTTGTGACAAAAGGTGTTTGCGTGCACACACCGGACGGCTCAGGCGCTGTGCCCGCAGGTTGTGCGTTGCGCCCAGCGTGGCGTGTCGTCAGCCCCCACTCGGGGCGGCAGCAGGCGGTCGCATTCCTGCTTTACCGCGGCATAACACTCGCACGCCCGATCTTCGAGAGCAGCGCGGTCCAGCACCTCGATACGCCCTCGCGCATAGCGGATCAATCCGTCGCGCTGCAGCGCCAGCGCCACCAGCGTGACACTCTCGCGCCGCACGCCCAGCTTGCCGGCCAGCAGCTCCTGTGTCATGTGCAGGCAGTTGCCCTCCACACGGTCCAGGTTCAGCAGGATCAGGCGGCAGACCTGCTGATCCACTGCATGGTGGCGGTTGCACAGCGCCGTTTGCGACACCTGCGTGAGCAGGGCCTGCGTGTATCGCAGCAGCAACTGCATGGCCTCGCCACCGGCGTTGAAAGCGTCAACCACCACCTCGCGCGGCAGTCGGTAGCCCAGGCCGGCGCTTTGCACGACCGCACGGCCGTTGGTCGAGAGGCCTCCCATCAGCAGCGGAACACCCACCACACCGTCGTTGCCGACGGTGGCCACCTCGGCACAGGCGCCGCTGGCGGTCTGGTGCTGCAAGGACACGATGGACGACGTGGGAAAGTGCACGTGGGTCATGTTGCGACCCGATTCATACAGCACCTGGCCGCACGGCATCTCCACCAGTTGCAGGTGGTCCGACCAATGCTCCCAGTCGGCCGCCGGCAGCGCTTCGAGCAGCTGATTGCCCTGGGCGCCAGCGATCTGCGCCGCCGATGCCCAGCGGCGTTCGGTCAACAGGGTCGGGCAGGCGGGAGCAAGCAGCAAAGGTTCGGTCAGGGTGGCGTACATGGCTGGCCTCTTGTGAAAAAAGATGCCTCCAGTGTTCCGCGCGGTGCCCTGCGGGTCTGTCGGCAGACCGGGCAGCCAGGCGTAGGACTGGGCCTACAGGTGTGCCCGCGCCCTGGCCTTGGCCGGGCACAATCCCCGCCTGCAGCGCCCCGCTGCGCCGAAGCGAGACCCGACCATGGACCTGCCCACCCACCAACTCGCCATGACCGTTCTCATGACGCCCGACATGGCCAACTTCTCGGGCAATGTGCACGGCGGCACTGTGCTCAAGCTGCTCGACCAGGTGGCCTACGCCTGCGCCAGCCGCTATGCGCGCAGCTACGTGGTCACGCTCTCGGTGGATCAGGTGATGTTCCGCCAGCCCATCCACGTGGGTGAGCTCGTGACCTTCATGGCCTCGGTCAACCACACCGGCACCTCGTCCATGGAGATCGGTATCAAAGTGGTGACCGAGAACATCCGCAACCAGGTGGTGCGCCACGCCAACAGCTGCTTCTTCACCATGGTGGCGGTGGGCGAGGACGGCAAACCGGTGGCGGTGCCACCGCTGGAACCAGAGACGCCCGACGAACGCCGCCGCCACGCCGCGGCCAAGGTGCGCAAGCAACTGCGCCAGGAATTCGCCAGCCGCTTCGACGAACTGCGAACTCCTACGAGCTGAGCGGGTCACAGCGGCTCATGAAACACCCACTCCGTGCTTTTGCACCGCTCCTCATCGCGGCATCGTCCGCCTCAGCGCCGGCCCAATCGGCAATGTCCACCGACCGCGTTCAACTGGGCAAGCTCGCGATCGACCGCACCGAAGTCACCATCGCGCAGTTCGCCCGCTATGCCCAGGCCACCGGCACCGTCACACGCGCCGAAACCGAAGGCGGTGGCTTCGAGTTTGATGGGGGCTGGCAGCGCCGCCCCGGCTGGACCTGGCGCACACCCGACGGCGTGGCACCCGCCTCAACGCAACTGCCCGCCGTGCACCTCACCCACGCCGAGGCCGCCGCCTACTGCCGCTGGGCCGGCGGACGTCTGCCCACCGCCGCCGAATGGCTGAGCGCCGCGTTCACCGAACAGCGTGCCGCCCCACCCGCGCCGTGGGTGCGCGGCACCACCTACCCCTGGCCCACCGGCCACAGCCCGCAAGGCGCCAACACCAGCGAGTCCGACCGCTGGCCCCGCGCAGCACCGGCTGGACAGACCGCCGCCGGCGTCAATGGCCTGCACGACATGGGCGCCAACGTGTGGGAATGGGTGAGCGACGCCCAAGCCAACGAGCGCCGCACCATGGGCGGCTCGTGGTGGTACGGCGCTTCGCAAATGAAGGCCGATGTGGTGGCCTGGAAGCCAGCCGATTTCTACGCGGTCTACATCGGCTTTCGCTGCGCTCACGGTTGATCGGTGGGCGCACCGTGGCCGCGCGCCTCGCGTCGGCGCATGAGCCGGTACACCACTGGCACGACCAGCAAGGAGAGCAGCGGCGCGCTGATCATGCCGCCGATCATGGGGGCGGCGATGCGCTGCATCACTTCACTGCCGGTGCCCATGCCCCAGAACAGCGGCAGCAAGCCGGCCACGATGGTGGCCACCGTCATGGCCTTGGGCCGCACGCGCAACACCGCGCCTTCACGGATGGCTTCCAGAAGGGAAGGCTCATCCGTTCGCCCGACGTCCAGACGCTCCTGCCATGCCTGCTTGAGGTAGATCAGCATGATCACGCCGAACTCGGCCGCCACACCGGCCAGCGCAATGAAGCCCACCACGCTGGCCACCGACAGGTTGTGCCCGAGCAGCCAGAGGAACCACACACCACCCACCAGCGCGAACGGCAGCGTGGCCATGATCAGCAAGGCTTCGTCGAAGCGGCGGAAGATCAAATAGAGGAGCACGAAGATGATCAGCAGCGTGACCGGCACCACCAGCTTCAGCTTGGCGGTGGCGCGCTCCAGAAATTCGAACTGGCCCGACCACGACACCGAGTACCCGGGGGGTAAAACCACCTGTTCTGTCACTGCGCGTTGCATGTCCAGCACCGCACCGCGCAGGTCGCGCCCGCGGATGTCCACGTACACAAAACCGGCCAGGCGCGCGTTTTCGCTGCGCAGCATGGGCGGCCCTTCGGTGATGCGCAGGTCGGCGACATCTGACAACACCAGGCGCTGGCCACCTGGCGCCACGATGGGCAGCGCGCGCAGCTCGGGCAGTGAGTCGCGCAACTCGCGCGGGTAGCGCAGGTTGATCGGGAAGCGCTGCAGGCCTTCCACCGTTTCGCCGATGTTCATGCCACCCACACCGCCGGCCACGATGTCCTGCACATCGGCGATGTTCAGGCCGTAGCGCGCGGCATCTGCGCGGCGGATATCCACGTCGATGTAGCGCCCGCCCGTCAGCCGCTCGGCCAGCGCGCTGCTCACGCCGGGCACGTCCTTCACCGCACGCTCAATCTCGCCGGTGAGGCGGTCGATGGTGGTGAGGTCGGGCCCGGCCACCTTCACACCCACCGGGCTCTTGATGCCGGTGGCGAGCATGTCGATGCGGTTGCGGATCGGCGGCACCCAGATGTTGGACAGACCCGGCACGCGCACGGTGCGGTCGAGCTCCTCGATCAGCGCCTCGGGCGTGAGGCCGGCGCGCCATTCGTTGCGCGGCTTGAACTGGATCGTGGTCTCGAACATCTCCAGTGGCGCCGGGTCGGTGGCGGTCTCGGCACGCCCGGCCTTGCCGTACACGCTCTGCACCTCGGGAATGGTCTTGATGAGGCGGTCGGTCTGCTGCAGCAGCTCAGCTGCCTTGGAGGCCGAGAGCCCGGGCAGCGCGGTGGGCATGTAGAGCAGGTCGCCTTCGTCCAGCGGCGGCATGAACTCGCTGCCCAGCTGGCGCAGCGGCCACAGGCTGGCGAGCAGTACCAGAGCCGCCACCACCAGCGTGAGCTTCGGCGCCTTCAGCACGGCATCCAGTACCGGGCGGTACAGCGCGATCAGCGCGCGGTTCAGCGGGTTGGCCGTCTCGGCCGGGATGCGCCCACGAATGAGGTAGCCCATGAGCACCGGGATCAGCGTCACAGCCAGACCGGCTGAGGCCGCCATGGCGTAGGTCTTGGTGAAGGCCAGCGGCGCGAACAACCGGCCCTCTTGCGCCTCCAGCGTGAACACCGGGATGAAGCTCAGCGTGATGATGAGCAGCGAGAAGAACAGCGCCGGCCCCACCTCGGCGGCAGCGTCGCCGATCACGCGCCAGCGCGGCTCCCCCTGCAGCGTTTCGCCCGGGTGCTGGTGCGCCCAGCGCTCCAGGTGCTTGTGGGCGTTTTCGATCATCACAATCGCCGCGTCCACCATGGCGCCGATGGCAATGGCGATGCCACCGAGCGACATCACGTTGGCGTTGATGCCCTGCTGCTGCATCACGATGAAGGCCATCAACACGCCCAGCGGCAGCGACACACTGGCCACCAGCGCGCTGCGCAGGTGAAACAAGAAGGCCAGGCACACCAGCGCCACCACGATGAATTCCTCCAGCAGCTTTTCACCGAGGTTCTTCACCGCGCGTTCGATCAGGCCTGATCGGTCGTACACCGGCACGATCTCCACGCCCGCCGGCAGGCTGCGTTGAAGCTCGGCCAGCCGCGTCTTCACGGCCGCGATGGTCTGCAGCGCGTTCTTGCCCGAGCGCATCACCACCACACCGCCCACGGCCTCGCCCTCGCCGTTGAGCTCACCGATACCGCGCCGCATTTCCGGGCCGGTCTGCACCCGCGCCACGTCGCCCAGGCGCACCGAAACACCACTGGCGCTGGTGATGAGCGGGATCGCGCGGAAGTCGTCGAGTGTCTTGAGGTAGCCGCTGGCGCGCACCGCGTACTCGGCCTCGCCCAGCTCCAGCACCGAGCCCCCGGCCTCCTGGTTGCCGCGCGCCACCGCCTCGGCCACCATGGATTGCGTGACGCGGTAGGCGGCCATCTTGTCGGGGTCCAGCACGATCTGGTACTGCTTGACCATGCCGCCCACGCTGGCCACCTCCGCCACATCGGGCACGGTCTTGAGCTCGAAGCGCACGAACCAGTCTTGCAAGGCGCGCAGCTGCGCCACGTCCTGCCCGCCTGTTCGGTCGATCAATGCGTACTGGTAGATCCAGCCCACACCCGTGGCGTCGGGACCCAGCGAGGAACTCGCGCCGCGCGGCAGGCGCGCCTGCACCTGGTTGAGGTACTCCAGCACGCGCGAGCGCGCCCAGTACGGGTCCACATCGTCTTCAAACAGCACATAGACAAAGCTGTCGCCGAACATCGAGAAACCGCGCACCGCGCGCGCGCCCGGCACCGAGAGCATGGTGGTGGTCAGCGGATAGGTGACCTGGTTCTCCACGATCTGCGGCGCCTGTCCCGGCCACGTGGTGCGGATGATCACTTGCGTGTCGGACAGGTCGGGCAGCGCGTCCAGCGGCGTGCGCTGCAAGGCCACCACACCCCAGGCGCTCAGCAGCGCGGTGGTCAGCAGCACGAGGAAGCGATTGGCGATGCTCCAGCGGATCAGGCCCGCGATCATTTGCCGGGCTCCGGTGCCACGCGCTGCAGGCTCGTGATGCGCGGCACATCGCCGTCCTGCATTTCAAACTCGATCTGCAGCCGGTCCCCGGCCTCCAGGTTGCGTGGCTGCTGCGCGCGCGGCGGCAGTATGAAGTCCATCTGCATCTGCGGCCACTTCAGCGCCGCAATGGGTGGGTGTGTGAGCGTGACCGTGTCGCCGCTGAGTGCATCGACCACCGCGTCGGTGGTGTAGCGCTGAACCGTGGGCGCAGGCTCCTGGTTGAGCCGCGCCTCCAGCCCGCGCAGGCTGGCTTCGGAGTCGATCAGGAACTGGCCAGAGAGCACCACGCGCTGCCCCATCTGCAGCCCCGTGCTGATCTCGGTCTGGCCACCCACCTCCAGACCTGCGGTCACCTCCACCGGGCGGAAGCGCCCGCCGTCTTCCGCCACCATCACCACGCTGCGCCGCCCGGTGTGGATCACCGCGTCGCTGGGTACCAGCAGCGTGGCTGCGGCCCTGGGGCGGTCCAGCCGCATGCTCACCAGCATGCCGGGCACCAGCCGCCCCTGCGGGTTGGCCAGCTCGACCCGCGCGCGAATGGTGCGCGTGACCGAGTCCACCTCGGGCAGCAGCGCTTGCACCTGGCCTTCGAACGTCTGGCCGGGCGCACCGGGGCTGGTGGTGCGCACGCCCGCACCCGGCTGCAGCAGCCCTGCCTGGCTCTCGGGCACGGCGCCTTCGGCCCACACGGTGCGGGTGCCCTGAAGACGCATGAGCGTCATGCCCGGCATCACGGTGGCGCCCTCACGCACCATGAGCTCGCTCACGATGCCGGCGATGGGCGCGGTGAGCGTGAAGCGCGGCTGCACCACGCCGGAGGCCACCACGCGCTGGATGTGCGCGGGTGTCATGCCGGCCTGGCGCATGCGCTGGCGCGCGGCATCTTTCAATGTGTCGGTGCCGTCACCGCTCAAACGCGCCAACGCCAGATACTCCTCTTGCGCGGCCACCCAGTCGGGCACGTACAGCTCGGCCAGCGGCGCACCGGCCGCCACGCGGTCCAGGGCCGCTTTCACATGCAGCTTCTCCACGAAGCCCATGGCGCGCGAACTCAGTTCCACACGCTCACGCTCGTTCCAGGCCACATTGCCCACCGCCGTCACCTCCGACACCAGCGAGCCCTCCACCACCGGCGCGGTGCGCAAGCCCAGGTTCTGCTGGATGCGCGGACTCACCGTGACGCTGCTGGCGTCGGCCGCATCGCTGCCGGCGTAACGCGGCACCAGCATCATGTCCATGAAGGGCGACTTGGCCGGGGCCTCGAAGTTCTTGCCCGGCACCATCGGGTCGTGGTAGTTCAGGATTCGCCGACCCGTGGCCGGGTCCACATCGCCGGCCTTGAGAGCATCGCGGATATGCCGGCGCGTGGCTTCTTCGCCCTGCGGGATGGTCCACAGCGACGGGTCGTCGGTGGACGCTGTGCTGGTGCTTGCCGCAGGCTGTGCGGTGGTCTGCGTGGTGTGGCCCATGCCCTGCTGCATGCCCAGCCACCAGGCGCCACCGCCCACGGCAACGACTGCGGCCGCAGCGGCCAGGGCGATGAGGGAGGTTGTCTTGTTCATGGCTTCACTCCCGCGGAGGTGTTGGGGAACAGGTATTCAAGCCGCGCCCAAAGGCCGGCGGTTTCGCGCTCCAGCATCAGCCGCTCCAGCGCCAGGCTCAGCGCATCGCGGCGCGCCTGCAGCACGGCGCCCAGACCTTCTCTACCGCCACGGTAAGCAGCGAGCGCCACTTCAATCCGCTGTGCCGCCAGCGGCTGGCGTTGCGCATCCAGGTGCGCCAGCCGCTGCAGCCCGGCGCGCCAGTCTTGCTGCCAGCGCTGCACTTGCAGCACACGCTCGCGCGTCTGCTCTTCGCGCTCGGCTTCCAGCTCGTTCACTCGGGCGAGTCGCGCGGCGACTTCGCGCTGCTGCCGCTGCGGCTTGTCCCACTGCAACGGCACCGACACGCCGATCGACACCATGTTGGAGAACTGCGAACCGCGCTGGCTGAACATGAGTTCGACGCTCCAGTCGGGCTGGAGGTCCTGGCGGGCCACGTCGGCCTCGGCCCGGGCCACAGCCTCGCGGGCCTGCAGGGCGGCCAGATCCGGCCAACGTTCCACCGAGGTGACGTCCAGCGCCGATCGATCGAATGGCGGAGGGTCCGCCAACGGCTGATCGGGCGGCCCACCGGTGAAGCGCGCCAGCGTCAGCCCTGCATTGGCGCGCTCGGCCTGCACGCCGATCAGGCCCTGCTCCAGTTGCGCCAGCGCCTCGCGCGCACCCAGCGCATCGGCCGCGGAGCCTCGGCCACCACGCAGGCCGGCATCCAGGGTCTGCACCAGCACGCGGGCCTCGTTGATCTGGTCCTGCAGAACCTGTATCCGCCGCTCCTGCAGGCGTCGCTCCAGCCAGGCCTGCGCCACCTCGGCCTGCAACATGGCCGTACGCTGCGCCCGTTCGCTCAGCGCGGCATCGGCCTCACGCTCGTAGCGCTCGCCCCTTGCGCGGCGCTTGTCCGCGCCGGGCAGTGTCTGCATGAGCCCGATGGAGCGCATGGTCATGAAGTCGCGCGTGACACTGAACCGGTCGGGTCCATCCGCAGGAAGATTGCTCAGCGACAGGCTCAAGACCGGATCGGGCCGCTGCGCAGCCGCCACCGCCATCTCACGCGCGCCCTGCGCGGCAGCGCTCAAAGCATCGAGACTGCGTGAATGTGCCAAGGCCGAGCGGACTGCTGCGTCCAGGCTCAGGGGTGGTTCAGCGGCGGCGGGTGCGACCAGCGTGAGCAGGCCGGCGACAGTCAGCAAGGCGCGGGCGAAAAAAATCGAGAGGTGTTCCATGTCTGAGCTCCGAAGCAGGCACGCCCGGGATCAGCAACCCTGGCAACGTGCGACAGCAGCACCACCGGGCGGTGGGCTGCGCTGTGCGGGGGGGTCAGACGGAAGTGGGAGGGCGCCAGAGGCGCGTAGTCGCACCCGGGGGCAGGTTGCGCCAGAGGGGTGCCGTGAGGTCTTGGGCAGCCTCGGCCTTGAACTGAACGGGTTGAAACGGTGGCATCCACACCGCGGGCGCGGTGCATTCCTGGCCGGTCTTGCAGGCCTGGCCGGTGCGCTCGAAGGTGGCCAGGTCGTTGCAGCAGTCGTCCATGGCGTCGGCCATGTCGGCTGCGTCCATGTCCATGGACATCATCGCCTCCATGGGGCACGGTGCAGCCACGGCCTGCACCGCTGCAAAACCCTGCAAGGGCATCAGCAGACACAGGACAAGGGCAAGCAGGCGGCGCATGCCCCGGATTCTAGGGGCAGCGGATCACCTGCGCACCGGGTCAGGCTTCCCGGATAGCCGCCCCTCGCAGCCGCATTGCATTGCCGATCACCCAAGCCGAGCTCGGGGTGCATGGGACAGGTGCAGACCGAGCCGGGTACGACAGGAACGGGTGCCCGCTCGGCAGCGCGGGCATGGACATGCCCCGCGTGGTCGTGGTGCGTTCTTGCGTCCGTGTGCGTTCTCCCGGGGTGATGACAGGAGCACGAGCCTGATCCTTGCCACTGAGGCAAGTCAATCGCTCATCGCACGGGCGGTGTGACAGTGGCCCCCGGCATGCGCTGCATCATCAAGTCCATCATGGACTGCATCATGTCCATGCGCTGCTCCATCATCTGCTGGCGCTGCGCGGGTTCCATGGGCATGGACTTGCCATGCATCCCGCGCATCGTGTCCATGCCGCCTTCCATGGCCTTCATGTGTTCCGCCATCAGCGCCTGGCGCTCCTCGGGCGTCTTGGCGCTTTTCATCTTCTCGTGCATTGCCTGCATTGACTTCATGCGCTCCTGCATCGCGTCGGGTGATGCCGGTGCTGCGGCCGGGTGGTGGGCAGATGAAGCTGCACCCATACCAGCCATGCCCGCGTGAGCGCCCGGACCGCCGGGGCCTGCGCAGGCAGTAACAAGTGCAACGGAAGCGAGTGCGAGCAAGGTCGTGAGTTTGGTCATGGTGGTCTCCTGGAGGGAACATCCCCTGCACCACCAGCATGCGCGTCTGCACACAACCGGTGTTGTCACAGATCAAGGAAGCAGCACCAAACCAGGCCCCCGGCTCCAGATCGTCAGGGCTTGCGCGCAACGATCGTGGCACGACTGGATGGGTCGACAGCAACCGGGCCGGGGAACATGATGGGCAGGATCGTTCATACCAACCCGGAGGTCTCTCGCATGCCCAAGGAAGTCTTTGATGCCATCGTCGTCGGTGCCGGACAGGCCGGCCCCGCCCTGGCCGCGCGCTGTGCCCGCGAAGGGCTGCGCACCGCCGTGATCGAGCGCCATCTTTTTGGCGGCACGTGTGTGAATGTGGGCTGCGTGCCCACCAAGACACTGGTGGCCAGCGCGCGCGCTGTGCGACAGGCGCAGCGTGGCGCCGAGTATGGTTTTGACGCGGGCGACATCCGGGTGAACATGGCGCGGGTGAAGGCGCGCAAGGAAGGCATCGTGCTGCACTCGCGCCAGGCGGTGGAGGCATGGATGCGGGGTCTGGCCCACACCGAGGTGATCACCGGTGAGGCGCGCTTTGTGGCACCTGCCACGCTGGAGGTCAATGGCCGTCAGATCACCGCCCCGCGCATCTTCCTCAACGTGGGTGGACGCTCGGTGCGCCCGGAGCTGCAAGGCATCGACGAAGTACCCACGCTGGACAACGTGTCGATCATGGAGCTGGCGACCGTGCCCGAGCACCTGGTCATTGTGGGTGGCAGCTACATCGGTCTGGAGTTTGCGCAAATGATGCGGCGCTTCGGCGCCCAGGTGACGGTGGTGGAGCGCTCGGCGCGCCTGCTGTCGCGCGAAGACGTCGACGTGTCCGAGGGCATCCGCGAGATTCTTGAGGGAGAAGGTGTGCGCTTCGAAATGGAGGCCGAGTGCCTGTCCCTGGCACCGAACGATGGGCGGATCACGGTGGGCGCACAGTGCGCCGATGACCGAGCACCCATCGTCGCCAGCCATGTGCTGCTGGCCGTGGGCCGCCGTCCCAACACCGAAGGGCTTGGCCTGGAACACGCCGGCATCCGCATGGACGCCAAGGGTTACATCGAGGTGGACGACCAGTGCCGCACCAGCGCAGCGGGTGTGTGGGCGGTGGGTGATTGCAACGGCAAAGGCGCCTTCACGCATACCGCCTGGAACGACCACGAGATCGTGGTGGCCAACCTGTTCGACAACGACCCGCGCCGCATCTCGGACCGCATTCCCTGCTACGCGCTCTTCATCGACCCGGCGCTGGGTCGCATGGGCATGTCCGAGACCGAAGCCCGCGCGAGCGGGCGGCGGGTGCTGATGGGCAAGATGCCGATGCAGAAGGTGGGGCGCGCGCGCGAAGCCGGTGAGACCCAGGGTTTCATGAAGGTGCTGGTGGACGCCGACTCGCGGCTTCTGCTGGGCGCTGCCATCCTCGGACTCAACGGTGACGAAGTGGTTCACAGCCTGCTGGACCAGATGTCCGCGGGCCAGCCCTGCGACGTGATGGCCCGCACCGTGCACATCCACCCCACGGTGTCGGAACTGCTGCCCACGCTGCTGCAGCAACTCAAGCCCCTGGACTGAAACTGGCCGCAAAGCGGTGAAAACTTTCCGGATCTCATCAATTGCAAGCAAAATATCAGTAATTGCTGATTTACTTCCAAATAACGGGATGACCATCTTGGAAGACCACGGTCGGACTTGGTGCCGCCACCCGATCCACCGGCAGCGCCACCCACTGAATCCAGCAGCACGACAACCGGGAGTTACCCCATGCTTCGATCCACCTATCTCCTGGCGCACCGCGTTGTGCGCAGCTTGCTGGCCAGCACCTGCGCAGCGAGCCTTCTTGCTGCAGCACAACCTGCACCAGAAATGACGCCGCAGAAGGTCGGGCCCAACACCTGGTTTGTGCAGGGCCTGGCCGCGCTCGGCTCGCCGGCCAACCAGAACTTCATCAGCAACGCCGGCTTTGTGGTGGCGCCGCAGGGCGTGGTTGTGATCGACGCGCTCGGCTCGCCCGCGCTGGCCCGCCGCCTGGTGCAGAAGATCGCCGAGATCACGCCCAAGCCCATCACCCATGTGCTGGTGACGCACTACCACGCCGACCACATCTACGGCCTGCAGGTGTTCAAGGAACTGGGCGCGCAGATCGTGGCCCAGCAAGACGCCCGCGAGTACCTCAACTCGGAGACCGCCGCGCAGCGCCTGGTGGCTTCGCGCACCGACCTGGCACCCTGGGTGGACGACAAAACCCGCCTCGTGCAGGCCGACCGCTGGCTCACCGAGTCCACCACGCTGGAACTGGCGGGCATGCGCTTTGTGGTGGAACGCGTGGGCCCTTCGCACACGCCCGAAGACATGGCCATTCACGTGCCCAGCGAGCGTGTGCTTTTTGCCGGCGACCTCATGTTCAGCGGGCGCCTGCCCTTTGTGGGCCAGGCCGACAGCGGCCAGTGGATCAACTCGCTGGAGCGCCTGCTGCGCTTTGACGTGGACGTGGTCGTGCCCGGGCACGGCGCTGCGTCCACCGAGCCGCGCAAAGACATGGTGGTGATGCGCGACTACCTCACCTACCTGCGCACCTCCATGGGCAAGGCGGCCAAGGAGCTGGTGCCGTTCGACGAGGCCTACAGCACCACCGACTGGAGCACGTTCGAGCCCATGCCCATGTTCCGCTTTGCCAACCGCATGAACGCCTACAACACCTACCTGTTGATGGAAAAGGAAAGCCTGGGCGGACGCTGAGCGGAGGCGCCCGCGGCGCTGCCGCAAAATCGCCGGGTGATGCACACCCACGAACCGCACGCCGCCGAGCCCGAACCCACCGCCCTGTCAGCCGCCACCTGGCGCGGCGACCTCGGCGGCTCGCTCGGCGACCTGGGCACCCTGCTGCCTTTTCTGGTCGGCTTCATCGTGGTGGCTGGCGTGCATCCCACCTCCATCCTGCTGGCCTTCGGGCTGAGCCTCATCGCCGTCGGCTGGCGCCTGGGCATACCGTTCCCTGTGCAACCCATGAAAGCCGTGGGCGCGGCCGCCCTGGCCAGCGCCGTGGTGGGCGGGCAGGCCATGCCCGCCGTGCTCGCGCTGGCCGCGCTCATCACCGGTGTGTTCTGGCTCATTGCCGCCTGGAGCGGCCTGGCGCGCTGGCTGGCGCGGCATGTCTCGCGCGACGTGATCCACGGCGTGGTGCTCGGCCTGGGCATCGCGCTCATCGTGGCTGGGCTGCGCCGCATGGAGGCCGACGCCGTGCTCGGCGCGGCCTCGGTGGTGCTGGCGCTGGTGCTGCTGGGGCGCGGGGGCTGGCTCACCATGCCGGTGATCATGGCCGTGGGCTGGGCGGTGGGTGCCTGGCGCCAGCCCGAGCTGGTGCAAGCACTGGCCAGCGCACCGTGGGCACCGCACTGGCCCGAACCCCAGTGGCCCGCCTTCAACCAGCCCGGCGTGTGGCTCGCCGCCATCGGCCTGGCCGCGGCGCAGATACCACTGACCTTCGGCAACGCCATCCTCGGCATCGTGGCCGAAACACGGCGCCTCTTCCCCGGCGTGGCGCTGGACGAAAACCGCGCCGCGCGCAGCACCGGCCTCATGAACCTGCTGGCCGGCGGCCTGGGCGCGCCGCCCATGTGCTTTGGCGCAGGCGGCATGGCCGCGCAAGTGGCCTGCGGTGCACGCACCGGGCGCGCACCCATCGTTCTGGGCAGCGTGCTGCTGCTCGCCGGCCTGTTCGCCAGCGGTCAGCTCACCGCGCTGCTCACCTTGCTGCCCACCGGCACCATCGGCGCCATGCTGTTCGTGGCCGGCTTCTCACTCACCATCGGCACCGCCGGCAGCTCCCGCGACAAGGAAGCCCGCGCCGTGCTGCTCACCACCGCCGCCGTGTCGGTGTGGAACGCGGGGGTGGGTGTGGTGGTGGGGGTGGTGCTGGAGGCGGGGTTGCGGGCGCGGGTGTTGCGGATTTGAGAGGGAGGCCTCACCAAATGCCTGGCTGCATGGGCGCTAAGGCAGGTGCGCGGCGGGGGGGCGTAGCCGTTTTCCGAAACGACCCCCAGGAGATTCGCTGGGTCCGTGCACCTGGCGACCGTTGATGAACACCGCCTCGATTCCCGAGGCCGGACGCTGCGGGAATTCGTAGGTCGCGTTGTCGCGCACCTTTGCGGGGTCGAACAACACCAGGTCGGCCGCCTTCCCAGGCAACAGGGTGCCTCGTTGATGCAAACCGAAACGCCTTGCAGGCAAACCGGTCATCTTGTGAACCATCGCCTCGAGCGAAAGCAGCCCTCGGTCTCTGCTGTGGTGGCCGAGCAGGCGCGGAAACGTGCCCCACAGTCGAGGGTGCGGGTGGGCCTGGTGAGGTAGTCCATCCGATCCAAACATGGTCAGCGGGTGACACATGACGCGGTCCACATCCGCGGGATCCATGCCGAAATAGATCGCTCCGCCGGGCATCAAGCGTTGGGCGGCTGCCACGGGTGGCAAACCCCACTCTGCCGCAATGTCGGCCAGAAGGCGTCCGCCAAGATGAGGATGCGTTTCGGACCACGTGATGATCACGCGAGCGGTCCGCGCCGCCTTTTGTGGATCGAGCATCGTTGAGGAAGCCTCGTAGGGGTAGCAGTCAAGGCAGACCGCTTGCCGATGGCTGGCCGCTTCCATCATGGCCAAGGTCTCTCGCGTGCGTCCGTGATTGCTCTCCCCCACCACCTTGTGGTGCGACACAACCAGTTGGGCACCGCACGATGCCGACACCGAAAAGGCTTCCCTCAGCGCAGCATCTACATGGTCGCCTTCGTCTCGCAAGTGCATCGCCAACACCGCGCCGTGGCCGCGCAGTCCCGCGCACACACCCACCAGTTCCTCAGCGCTGGCTGCCGCCGCCGGGGGGTAATAGACGCCAGTGGACAACCCGAACGCGCCCGCGAGCAGAGCACGTTCCACGTCGCGGCGCATCTCTGCGATCTCGTCGCGAGTTCCTGCGCGCTCCAACGATGAGACGTGCCGCACTCGAAGGCTGATGTGGCCGATCAATGGCACAACGTTGAGCACAGGTCGCCATGCATCGAGAGCTGCGAGGTACTGGGCGAACTCTTCGAAACGGTCGGCCGCGGTGCCCAGGATGTCCAGGGGCGCAGGCAGCCGTCCGCCCAGGTCGCTCGGGGCCAGGCTGATGCCGCAGTTGCCAGTCACCACCGTGGTCACGCCCTGGCTCAGTTTGGGATGCGGCCAAACGTCCTGCAGAACCAGCAGGTCGTCATGGCTGTGGGTGTCGATGAAGCCGGGGCACAGCACCAGGCCGTCGGCATCGATCACCTGCCCTTCTTTCACCGACCCGGGCAGATGCACACCGTCGATGAGGTCACCGCGCAGGGTGACATCGGCAGCAAAGCGAGCGGCCCCGCTGCCGTCGATCACCTGTGCCCCCCGTATGAGCGTCACGCCATCGCTGGCGGTCATTCGACCTTGGCACCGGAGCGACGGATGACTTCGGCCCATCGGGGTGTTTCTGCGCGAGCCATGGCCATGAGCCGATCGGGTGGCGCCGCCACGGTCTCGAAGGCCATCCGGGCGTACTTCTCCTTGACATCAGGAAGGCCCAGCACCTGATTGATCGCCGCATTCAAGCGGCTTACCACCGCCGCAGGCAGGCCCGCCGGCCCGACGATGCCACCCCAAGCTGTGGTCTCGTACCCGGGTACGCCAGCCTCCTGCATGGTCGGCAGGTCCGGGAACATTGCCGATCGCTGAGGGCCGCTGACCCCGAGTGCGCGCACCCGACCAGCCTGGATGTGCGGCCCGATCGACGACAGGTTGTCGAACATCAGATCAATCTGACCGGCCATGAGGTCGTTGATCGCCTGGGGGCTGCCCCGGTAGGGCACATGGACAATGAAGGTGCCGGTGAGCGACTTGAACAGCTCGCCACCCAGGTGACCTGTGGTGCCGTTGCCGGCCGACCCCATGCTCAGGCGCCCGGGGTGCGCTTTGGCGTATGCAACCAGCTCGGCCACGGTGTTCACGGGCAGCCCGTTGCGAACCACAAGGGCGTTGTACACCGAGCCCAACAACGCCACGCCAGTGAGCGCGTCCGGGTCGTAAGGCAACCGACTGTAGAGCGACCGATTGATGGCCAGCGTGACCACGTTGCCGTAGCCCAACGTATGGCCGTCGGGCGCAGCGCGAAACACCTCGTTCATGCCGATGGAGCCGCCCGCACCCGGCTTGTTGTCGATCACCAGCGGCTGACCCAGCAAAGGTCCCAGTTCAGCGCCCAGCAGACGACAGATGATGTCCGGAGCACCGCCAGCAGCCGACGGAACCACCATGCGGATCGGCCGGCTCGGCCAGGCAGGTTGTGCCATGGCCAGAACCGGCAGGGCCAGACTTGCAGCCAGCAAATCGCGCCTCCGGAGCAGATTGTTTGAATTCATGTTCCTCATGCAGATCTCCAGTGCGTTGATGACATGGCGGACTCTAAGGACGCAGAATGCGTCCGACAAACGAAACGTTTTCGTTCTTCCATGAAGAAAGTTCATGCATGAGCCCATACCCTTCCATGACTGCACTGCGCTGCTTTGACGCGAGTGCGCGCCACAGCAGCTTCACCCTGGCCGCGCAGGAGGCCCATCTCACCCAGAGTGCGGTGAGTCACCAGATCCTCGGGCTCGAGGAACAGCTTGGCGTCTCACTGTTCAGGCGCCACCGCAGCGGCCTGCAGCTCACCCCGGCCGGGCGCGCCTACTGGTCCGAAGTGGCGGTGGCACTGCGGCAGATCGAACGTGCAACGCAGAACCTGCTGATGCATCAAGGCGGCGGGGGAGCTCTCAACCTCTGTGTTGCGTCCAGCTTCGCCACTTACTGGTTGATGCCGCGGCTGCCTGGATTTGTGGCCGCGCATCCCGAGGTGACACTGAACTTGTCCACTCACATTGGCCCTGTGGACTTTACCGGTGCCCCTCACGACGCGGCTATCGAGTACGGCGAGGGGTCCGCAGACACCGGAGTCCATGGCGTGATGGCAGAGCCAGTCATGCCACTGACCTTGCAGCCCTATGCATCACGGCGCTTGTGGTCCCGCTCGCAGCCGCCTGGACGCAAGGCACTCTCAGCCCTGCTGGCAGGGGCGCCCCTCATCCAGCACAGCACCGTGCCCGAAGCTTGGCCTCAGTGGCTGGATGCGGCCGGATTGTCGCCGCACGCCATCAAACCGCAGGGGCCACGGTACGACCTGCTGTCCATGGCGTTGAACGGGGCCATCGCCGGCCTTGGCGTGGCCCTCTTGCCGGCCTACTTGACAGATACGGCATTGGCGCGGGGTCAGCTGATTCGGCTGTCTGACAGTGCATGGACGTCAGCCAAGGCGTACCACCTGCGCTACCCAACGTGGAAGGCCGAGCTGGTCCCGCTGCGGCGATTTCGCGACTGGCTCATTGCCGCCAGCAGCCCCCCTCGGACCAGCTCCACTTAGTTCGACTTCACACGCATCTGGTCGGTGCGCAGCGCACCGTGCATCTGTCCAGTGTCTTCTCAATGAATGAGTGGACTGGCATTGGTGGTTGGCCGCTCAAGACTGGCTGCAGATATTCGAACTTGGGGCCTGAACGCTCGCAAATCTCCCAAGCGATCGCGCGACGACCAAGGCCTCAAGTGACCGCTTGCCTGCCTAGACCAGTCACTCGAAAAACGTCAGCCAGACATGTTCCCTTGCGCGGCTTTTCACGCCAAGGATGAACTGGCTTTTCCAGTCCTATCCGGCTATACAGATTCAGATACAACTTTGTCGCGCTTGCTGGTACCGAATGTGAGTTCTGGCTTGCTGTGCATCAGTGGGGTGAATGCAGCAGCAGGAAGGTTTCGATCGCTGCGTCGACTTGCGCCGGGTGCGTCACGGGCCCCATGTGGCCGAGACCTTCAAAAACGAGCAACTCCACGTTGCGCAGCGTGCGCGCCAGCAGCATGGAGACGGCCCGGGCAGAGTCCGTGGTGTCGCCGCCCTGCATGAGCAACACCGGCATCTGCAACGACTGAAACGCAGCCAAGGGCGTGGGTTCACCGAACAATGCCTGACCCCAGCCCTCCACATGGGTCACTGCGGTTTCGATTGCGCTGCGTTGTGTGTCGGGTTTGGTGGACCAGGCCCCGTCACCCATCCAGTAGTCGATGAAAATTTCTGCCGCCTCTCCTCGATGGCCGCTTCTCAGCGCAGCGGTGGCCCGGGACACTGTGTCGCGGATGCCATCAGCTGCATTGGGCGGTGGCGCCTCGGCGTCAACGAGGGCAAACAGCGTCGGCTCGTAGAGCACCAGGGCGTGCACGCGCTCGGGCCATTGCAATGCAGCCAGCAAAGCCACTGCTGCGCCGTAAGAATGACCAACCAGCGCAAACGGTGCGCCTGCGCGAGCGAACACTGGTTCGAGCAGGGCCACCTCGTCGCGCAGCGCCAGCGGGTGGTTGGTGGGCCATGCGGGGCCACGGCCAGCGCCATGGGTGTCTGGCGCAAGCACGCGGCGGCTCGTTGCCAGCCGGTCCATCAATGGGCGCCACTGCGCCGAGCTGCTGCCGTTGCAATGGATACAAACAACCCCGGGTCCAGTCCCCGCTTCACGGAAAAACAGCGGATTGAGCAATGGATCGTGGTCGGGCATGTCAGACATGAAACGTGATCTGCACGGGGGGCGGTGACTTGAGAGTTTGCCCGACGACACAGCACTTGTCGGCAGCCATTCGCAATTTTTCGAGCATCTCGAGTGGCGTGCCCTCGACAGCCTTGAGGTGGACATCGCAGGTGAACGACTGGAACCCCACCTCGACGTCCTTCTGAATACCCAACGCACCGCGCACATCAACCATGCCCTTGACCCGAACCTCGAGCGCGGTCAGCTCGATACCCATCAGCTGGGCCACCATCCGGATTGACGAATCATGGCAGGCCGCCAAAGCGGCGCACAGCAGGTCTCCTGGACAGGGGGCATCGTATGGGCCTCCCACAGCCTGATGCACGCCAAATGGAATGATGGTCCCGCCACCTTTGACCGACTTCACCTGTGAATGAAAAGGATCCGTCGGGTCTACTCCGCATGTAAAGGCTTCGTCGGCCACCATCGCCTGCGCCGGGGTCTCCTTGTACAGGGCACGCAGGGGTGCCTGAGCTTCGTATACGCTGTGTTTCATGGTGAATCTCCATTTGTGATAACGAGTGGGGCGGTGGCCAGTGGCTTGCCTGGGAGCAGTTGCTGCATGGGCTTTCTGGTCACGGCTCAACAGTAACGAGTGGTCCCGTCCTTGGCCTTTAAAGTTCTCAAACAATCACTAAACGTTATGAAGCTGCCGTCCTGGAGCAAATCTCATGCAGAACCGATATCAATTCGATCGCTTTGAGGTCAGGCCGGCCGAGCGCCTGTTGCTGGTCGACGGCGTACCGGCCTCCTTGGGTGCACGGGCTTTCGATGTGCTTTTGTGCCTGCTGGCGAACCGCGAGCGCGTCATCTCGAAAGAGGAGGTTCTTGCGCTGGTTTGGCCAGGTCTTGTGGTCGAGGAAAACAATCTGTCGGTACAGGTGTCGTCCCTGCGCAAGGTGCTTGGCCAGAAAGCGATTGCGACTGTGGCCGGACGCGGTTACCGGTTTTCGCTTGAGGTCAGGCGGGTCGACGCTCCAACTCTCGGCGAGGTGACCGACCCCCACGCAGCCCACGTCTCGAGGCCGACTATTGCCGTTTTGCCGTTCAACGTTCTGTCCGATGACCGTCATATCGGATTTCTGGCCGATGGCTTGGCTGAAGACGTCATCGCGCTGCTGGCCAGGGTACCGGGCTTTTTGCTGATCTCCCGTGCATCTTCGTTTGCCTTTCGGGGTCGCGAGGTCGCGCTGACCGAGGTCGCCCGCCAACTCGGCGTTCGCTTCGTGGTTGAAGGCAGCGTGCGCCTCAAAGGCGATGTCCTTCGGATCTCGACACAGCTGATCGATGCTGCATCGGGGCACGTTTTGTGGAGTGGGCAGTTCGATCGCCCTCGCCACCAGGCTGTCGATCTTCAGGAAGACATCGCGCGCGGGGTCATGTCCGAGCTGGAGCCCGAGCTCAACCGTGCCGAGATCGCCCACATCCGTCGTCAGCGCTCGGCAAACCCGGACGTCTGGTCGCACTACCACCAGGCCATCGGCTCGGTGGCGATGCAGGGTTGGAGCAAAGAGGCCGTTGGTGAATCACGCTTGCAACTGCAAAGAAGTGTTGCCATCGATCCAGCCTTTGGCTTGGGGCATGCCCACGGCGCCTTGCTCACTGCGCTGTCGGTGAATGTCGGGTACCTGCCCAATGTCGCCGACGTGGTGCAAGACGCATTGAGCGCCACCCATCTCGCAATCAAGCTGGACGGCGGAAGCTCGGAAGTGTTGGGCTATGCCGGCTGCACCTTGTGTGACTTGGGGCAGCACGCCCGGGGCGTTGAGGTGCTTCAGTACGCACTGGAGCTCGACCCAAGCAATGCACAGGCACATGTGGCGCTCGGTGCTTCGCTGGTCTTAACGGGAAAATTGGAGGATGGCATCGAGAAGATGCGGTTCGGCATGAGAATCAGCCCGCGAGACCGTCGCCTTGGTTTCTGGGGCTGGGCATTGGGCACCTTTCTGCTTCGGTCAGAGCGATTAGACGAGGCCTTGTCAGAGGCTCGCACCGCAGTGCGGCGAGATCCAATCTTTCATCTCGCGCGCGTACTTGAAGCAGCTGTGCTGGACCGGCAAGGGCACCCTGAACAGGCGCGCACATGCCTCGCCACGGCGCGCCAGTTATGCACCACGCTGACCCAAAACGACATTGCACTGACGCACGGACGCCGTGTGGGTGAAAGATTGGGGCTGTTATGGAGCTTGGATCCCAAATGACCTATTTCGTGCGAGATCCTAACGCTTGGCCGACCGCAACTACTGTGCAGTTGTCCTAAGCCTTTGCCAAGCGGCTTCAGACTGCACTCGGACATTCATGGCCGAGCTCTTAATGTGCGATCTGCACCGCATTGCAGTCAATCAGTCATTGATCTCAGGACGGCCGTAGTCAAGAAGCATGCACACGACAAGAGGACCGTGGCTAAGCACCGAGGAATCTTCCGAACGCATGTGTAACATGCAACCACAAAGTCGAATGCATTTTGGAACGCGATAGAAGGAAAAGGACATGGCTACTAGGAAAACCGCAGCGGCTCCTCGTCCCGCGAATCTGACTCCTACCCAGATGAGCCAAGCGCTTCCCCGGTTAGACAGACGTTTAAAAGAACTTGAATCGTTCACCGCCAGCGGGTCCAAGGATGAAGTTAGTGCGGCAGCAAAGGCCTTGCAGCAAAAGTACGAGGACTGCTTGATCGAAGTATTTGGGAGTGACACCCTGGAATACCAACGCTTTCACATAGGTAGCTTCTACGAAAGCTCAGGGATGATCGTCATGGCAGGATATGGTGCGCGTCGCAGCTCGGCGGAAGAGGTGGAGCCCTACAAGAAGGGTGTCGCGAGGGGTGCGAGGACTCTCCGCACAATTATCGAACTGCTTACCGAAAAGCTCGACGAGGCGGGCGCACCGACGGGTAACCCAGCGCGGGCCCTGGAAGGCCTGGATCTGCATCCGCAGATTGCAGACGCAAGCGTCGAGCTGTTTAAAGGTGGGCACTACGCGAACGCGATAGAGGATGCGTGCAAAGTTCTAGATCTGCTTGTGAAGATGAAGAGCAAGCGCGGCGACCCTTCCGGAACAGAGTTGATGCAGTTGGTATTCAGTCCGAAGGCGCCAGTCCTTAGATTCAACGATCAACTGAACGATAGCGAAAAGAGCGAGCAGCAAGGCATGATGTTTCTCTATACAGGAGCGATGCTTGCATTCAGAAACCCACGCGCGCACGGCCTTCTAAGTGACGATCCCGTGATCGCTCTTGAAATAATCGGCTTCGTCAACTTTCTTGCAAAAGCGCTTGATCGAACAAGGCGAGCGTAGATACGTAACCTACGGAGCGACACGGCACGTCCAGCCGATCTGACGAATAGGCGACAGCAATCGCTGCGCAGTTGATCCTTGGCGGCCGGACGACGGCTGCAGACTTGGCTCAGTCATTCGAGGATGACGTCCTGAAAGACAGCAACGTACGTAGGTCGGTCTTGCGTGAAGGCGATCTGGAAAGGTAGGCTCGCTCGGTGGCCACGAACAAGAATCAACATTTCGTCCCCCGCTGTTATTTAAAAGCATTCACTCAGGTTGGTAGTAACCTCGCCATCAACCTTTTGAATTTGGATCGCCAGCGCGCAATTGCTGCTGCTCCGGTTAAGAACCAATGCTCGGGGGACTACTTTTACGGGCAAGATCATCGCCTCGAAGCTGCAATCCAGATCGTTGAAAGCGGCTACGCCGCCGTCGTTGCGCGGATACATGCTCCCGGCCACCAGCTCACAGACGCCGATAGGTCCATGCTGCGCAAGTTCATGCTCTTTCAGCATTTGAGGACGGAAGCGGCGTCTCGGCGGTCTGTAGAAATGTTCGCTGGAATGGAACACACCATTGGCACCCCTCTGCCGCATTTCAAGCCGTCGATTAAGGAAGCGGTCCAAATGGCAATGCGTGCATTTGCGGAAGAGATGCAGCTCTTTGAGGACTTGAAGGTTTGCCTAGTTCGGAACAGAACCTCGCGCCCCTTTGTCACTTCCGATGACCCCGCTGTAGTTGCGAACCGCTGGCACATGGAAGATCCTCGCGTTCGTCACATATCGCCAGGATTGATGGCATGCGGAACATCCGTGTTTCTGCCCTTGAGTCCACGCACTATGTGCGTGGCGTATGACGGAGACGTCTACAGCATGCCGCACCAGAGCGGATGGACAGAAGTGCGGCGAGAGTCCGATGTCAATGCGTTTAACGAGCTGCAGTTTCTGAACGCTTCGGCGAACGTTTACTTTCGTGATTGGAGCGACAGTGATTGGGTGCGCAGTTCTTTTCTCTCTGTGCAAGGTAGAAGGCTTGACTGCCGACACCGCGTGACCTATGCGGTGCTCGACGGTACGAACGGGGAACTTAAGCGCTACCGGGTGGTTGACCGTTGCGAGGCTGAAGCACACCAGGAGGCAATCATTCACACACAGGTGCTTTCGCCGACACCCTCGCGGTGGCCCACCCAGCTCCAGTGGCGAGCGAAGGGTTCTGTGTTCACGAACGGCACAGGTGCGGGCTACATCCGAGCCGCCCATACGCAATTTAGGCCCACTGGGGGTTACCGGCGCGAGTCATCTGATCGATGAAAAGCGCGTCCACTGGCCTCAAGGACCTTTCGCACGGGAGACAGCTTTAGGCTGACAGCGGACTGCTGACTGGGTCAGATCGGATGACACCTGCCGCTGCAAAGCCGCGCTTGGCAGCAGAGCTTCGACCCCGCCCTCAAGCCCGCCGGTTGACACTCACTGATCTAGATTCCTGCCAAAGGCACCCACTCGCGCCCCGCATCCGCGCAGCCTGGGCCCACGTTGTCCCCCCAACCGCCCACTAAACCATCCCCGCCGCAAGCCGCACCCAAGCGCCCGTAAGACGCAGCGTGCGGGCGGTACATCCACTCCATGGTGGTGGGCCTCACCTCAAGGGCAGGCGGCCCACAGACCGCGGTTCCGAGGGTGCTGCCCAGCCGCTCCCAGACCTTGCCCGCCCACCCAACACAGGGAAAACCACGAGGGTCAAACCGCGCCTGAATTTGTATGATGACCATATAACCAGACATCCTGACACGACCTCCCGACCATGAGCGACGCCATTCAAGCGCCCGAACGACTCACCGACAAACTGGCCGGCCTGCTGTTGCAGCGCATCGAGTCGGGTGAGTTGGCGCCCGACGAGCGCTTGCCCACCGAGCAGCGCCTGTCCGAGCTGTTCGGGGTGTCGCGCACCGTCGTGCGCGAGGCGGTGAGCCGGCTCAAGTCGATCGGGCTGCTCACCTCGCGCCAGGGGTCGGGCGTGTTTGTGGCGCCGCGCCACCAGGCGCGCGCCCTGGCGTTTGACCCGATGGTGGTCACCTCCATGGAAAGCGTGTTGCAGGTGGTGGAGGTGCGCCGCGGGCTGGAGGCCGACGTGGCTGCGCTCGCAGCGCAGCGCATGACGCCCGAGAAGGCGCACACCATTGCGCAGGCACTCGCCCACCTTGAGGCCTGCCCACCCCAGGGTGCCGAAGGGGTGGAGGCCGACCTGGCCTTTCACCGCAGCATTGCCCGCGCCACCGAGAACCCGCACTACGAACGCCTGCTGGGCTTTCTGGAGCAGTACCAGCGCGAAGCCATGAGCGTGACGCGCACCAACGAAGCGCTCGACAGCGGCTACATGGTGGAGGTGCGCGAAGAACACCGCGCCATTGCCGAAGCCGTGATGAGCGGCAACGCCACGGCCGCACGCGAGGCCGCCATGCGCCACATGAACAACGCGGCACACCGCCTGCACCACGCCGCTCCCCCCATCCGCCGCGCCCTCGGGGCGCTGCTCGCTCCCTCCTCACCCGGTTCTTCTTCATGAGCAATGTTTCTTCACACACCCTCGGCGTCATCGGCCTGGGCTCCATGGGCATGGGGGCTGCGCTCTCGGCCTTGCGCCAGGGCGTCACCACCTGGGGCTGCGACCCGCGCGCCGAAGCCCGCGCGGCCTTTGAACAAGCGGGCGGCCGCGCCACCGCCAGCGTGGCCGAGCTGGCCAGCCAGTGCGACGTGGTGCTGGTGCTGGTGGTCAACGCGGCGCAGACGGAAGACGTGTTGTTCGGCGCGCAGGGCGTCGCCTCCAGCCTCAAGCGCGGCGGCGTGGTGGTGTGCTCGGCCACGGTGGACCCGGCCCTGCCCCCGGTGTGGGAACAGCGCCTGCTGGCCACCGGCCACTGGCTGATCGACGGCCCGGTGTCGGGCGGCGCCAAAAAGGCCGCTGCCGGGCAAATGACGGTGATGGCCTCGGGCCAGCCCGAGGCCTTTGCCGCGGCCGGCAGCGTGCTCGAAGCCTTTGCCGGCAAGGTGTACCGCGTGGGCGACAAGGCCGGCATTGGCTCCACGGTGAAGATGGTCAACCAGCACCTGGCGGGTGTGCACATTGCCACCGCCTGCGAAGCCATGGCCCTGGGCATGCGCGCCGGTGCCGAGCCGCGCCAGCTGTACGAGGTGATCTGCAATTCCGCCGGCATGAGCTGGATGTTCGAGAACCGCGTGCCGCACATCCTCGACGGCGACTACACGCCGCTGTCGGCGGTGAACATCTTCATCAAGGACCTGGGCATCGTGCTCGACGCGGCGCGCCAGCTCAAGTTTCCGCTGCCGCTGGCCGCCGCCGCGCACCAGCTCTACCTGGCCACCGCGGCCATGGGCCTGGGCGCTGAAGACGACTCGGCGGTGGTGAAGTACTACGCCCAGCTGGCCGGCATCGAGCTGCCCTCCCCCGCACCCGCAGCGCAGGCCGAAGCATGATCCTCGGCGTCATTGCAGACGACTTCACCGGCGCCACCGACGTGGCCAGCATGCTGGTGCGCGCCGGCATGCACACGGTGCAGGTGCTGGGCGTGCCCGAAGGCGGTTTGCCGCAGGCCGACGCGGTGGTGATCGCGCTCAAGACGCGCACCGTGGCCCCGGCCGATGCGGTGGCGCAGAGCCTCACGGCGCTGGCCGCCCTGCGCACAGCCGGCGCGCGGCAGATCTACTTCAAGTACTGCTCCACGTTTGATTCCACGCCGCAGGGCAACATCGGCCCGGTCACCGACGCGCTCATGGCCGCGCTCGGCGCCGGTTTCACCATCGCCTGCCCGGCCTTCCCGGAAAATGGGCGCACTGTGTTCCGTGGCCACCTGTTCGTGGGTGATGTGCTGCTGAGCGATTCGGGCATGCGCAACCACCCGCTCACCCCCATGACCGACGCGAACCTGGTGCGCGTGCTGCAGGCGCAGACGAAGCACCCGGTGGGCCTGCTGCGCCACGACACGCTGGATGGCGGCACGCCGGCCACGCAGGCCCGCATGGCCCAGTTGCGTGCCGACGGCGTGAAGATCGCGGTGGCCGACGCCGTGAGCAACGAGCACCTGCTCACGCTGGCCGACGCCTGCGCCGAGCTGCCCCTGCTCACCGCCGGCTCCGGCGTGGCCCTGGGCCTGCCACCCGCCTACGCGCGGCGCGGCTGGTTCACGCCGAACGCGAACGCCGCCGCTCTGGCCAGCCTGCAAGGCCCGGCTGCCGTGGTGTCGGGGTCGTGTTCGGAAGCCACCAACGCGCAGGTTGCGCAGTGGCTGGCTGCTGGGCGCACTGCTTTTCAGATCGACCCACTGGCACTGCACCAGGGCCAACAATCTGCCGACACGGTGCTGGCGCAGGCCACACAGGCGCTGGCACAAGGCCCGGTGCTGATCTACGCCACCGCCGCGCCCGAGAGCGTGCGCGCAGTGCAGCAGGCGCTGGGTGTGCAGGCCGCCGGCGAGCTGGTTGAACACGCGCTGGCCCGCATGGCCCAAGGCCTGGTGCAGGCAGGCGTGCGCCGCCTGGTGGTGGCCGGGGGCGAAACCTCGGGCGCGGTGGTGCAGGCGCTGGGGGTGCAGCAGTTGCGCATCGGCGCGCCCATCTGCCCGGGCGTGCCCTGGACGCAGTCCACCCTGCCGGGCAATGGCGAGGCGGTGCAACTGGCGCTCAAGTCGGGCAACTTCGGTGGCGTTGATTTTTTTGCGCAAGCCCTGCAGCAGGCGGGGGTGGCGCTGTGAGCCAGCGCGGGCCCGCCGCGCAAGACACCGTGCGCGCCGAGATGGCGCGCGTGGGCGCCAGCTTGTTCCAGCGCGGCCTGGTGCACT
>JBBQKZ010000041.1:0-27370 GCA_038327405.1 Burkholderiales bacterium
GAACACCAGCGGCGCGACAAAGGCCTCGGTCCTGCGCTGGGATCGGCTGCTGTGGCCGCACTCGAACAGGCGCTGCGCGCTGCGGGCTACAGGGTGTTCACGGCGGCCAGCGACTGGCAGGTGGATGGTCGCGACGGCCCGCAAGCCCGCACACTGCAAGGCGCGCTCATCGACGGCATGGCAGCGGCGGCCAGCGAGCAGTCGCTCTCGGCGGCCCCGTCGGTGCGGGCTTGGCGTCAGCGGCGGCACGCGCTGGTGCCGGCGAGTGCCCTGAGCGTGGGACACCTGGACGTGCTGGCACTGCCGTCCTGAAGGTCGGGCATGAAACGCGTGCACCCCGCCAGCGGGTGCGCAGCCGAGGGCCATGCAGACGATGGCCGATCGGTTCCGGGAAGCAAACACTGGTGACTCCTCCACCAACCCTCCCAAGGAACCGACATGCGCGATCAATATGAAAAGCTGATGCAGGCGTTTTGCCTGCTGGTCAAGCTGCCCGACGCCCGACCCATCATCGAGGGCGGCAGCTTCGATGTGGAGGGAACCCCCTGCGCCATCCTGTTCAACGACAAGGTGGCTGCCGACCGTTGTTTCGTGCACGCCGACTTCGGTCAGCCACCGGCCGTCAACGAAGCCCAGGTGTTCTATGAGCTGCTACGCCAGAACTTCGCCAGTTCGGCCGACACCGGCGCGAACCACACCATTTCCACGCTCACCGGGCATGTGGTGTGCGTGGAGGCTTTCCGCCTGGACACCACCCAGCCCGAAGCCCTGGCCGACGCGCTGGCCAACATTGCCGCACGCGCCAGCGACTGGCGCAAGACGCGCTTTTTGAGCGGCGACTTCGCATTGCCCCGCCCGGCCTGAAGGAGCATTGCCATGCATGTGAATTCAAGCCCCGCCGCCTGTGCGCACTTCACCGTCAAGCCTTCTGCGCAGCCGCTCCTGATGGGCCAACCGCCCGCCAAGGTGCGCAAGCTGAAATTTGGTGACTGCCACTTTCACCCCACCAACTACGCGCAGCAAGGCACACCGCCCGAACAGCTGCTGGCCACCATGGCGCGGCTGGGCATCAAGTACACGGTGCTCTCGCCCATCCCCACCAACGTGCTGGTGCAGTGCGGCAGCTGCACCGGTCACGGCTGGGCACCTGCCGAGGGCCGGCCGGTTGAAACCACCAACTACTACATTGCGCAAACGCGCGTGCGCAACAGCTTCTTTGTGTCGCGGGATGACTACGAGAAGTTCATCAGCGACGAGGCGCCGCTCTACTACAACACCGCGGTGGACTCCGGCACCGCGCACGTCTTCAACCAGTTGTCGGCCGAGCACAAGGCGTTCTTCGATCCCATGGTCACCGGTCTGGTGCTGGGCGATGCGCGCAGCGCCGAATCGCTGCTCAGAAAGCTTGACGAACACCCCTCGGTGTTCACCGGCGTGGGCGAGATCACGGTGTTCAAGGAGTGGGTGCAGCGCAAGGTGGAAGACCGCCTGCAGGCCAACCTGACGGACCGTGTCAACGCGCTCAAGCTGCTGGTCAAGACCTGCGGAACGATCGGCATGCCGATGGTGATTCATTGCGACGTGAACCCGATGCCGCACGAGCGCGCTCCCACCGTCAACGACCTGCCCGACTTTCTGGACGACATGACGGCGTTCCTGAAGGATCCCCAGTGCCGCGGCACCACGATCATCTGGGCACACGCCGCCGGCCTGGGCAAATACTCACGCATCACCAACGGTCACCTGGAGCGTGTGGCGGCCATGCTGCGCGATCCCGACCTCGGGCATGTGTGCATCGACCTGTCGTGGGACACGGTGGCCAGACAACTGACGATGGACGCAGACGAGACGGCCATCGACCCGGTCAAGGTTGAGGCGTTGCGCGTGTTCCTCGAGACGTTCCAGGACCGCATCCTGTTCGGGTCGGACTCCTTGAGCCCGAACACCGACGCAGCCTGGGCGAGCACGGCCGAGCTCTACCAGCCGATCTTCAAGAGCCTCACCAAGGAGGCCCGCAACAAGGTCAAGCTCGGCAACTACGAACGCCTGCTGGTGGCGGCACGCGCCCGGGTGCGGGCCTACGAGCGTCACTGCCTGCGCTACGCGATGGTGCTGGTGAACATGCGCTCCGACAGTGCCTTGCCACCGGCCGTCAAGGCCGCACTGAAGGAGGCGGTGGAGAGCGGTGTGGCGCACGGACTGGCGTGCGCCGCGTTCGAGCTCGACCCCCGGGCCCATCCGGTACCTCCAGCGCCGGTGCCGCCACTCATCGAGGTGGCTGAGCTCGAGAAGGTGGCCTGGCAGATCCTGCCCGGCGATGGCAGTGACCAGAGCCGGGTGTACCTCGGCCCGCTGGCCAGTCGCCTCAAGCCCGCCCGGCTCTGAGCGCTGGCGCCCTGCGCATCAAACCCTCTTCGCCCCTTCACCCGGGCGGGCTGGACAGGCTCGCCCATCGATTTCGGAATCTCCCATGAACCAGAAACAGTTTGAACAGTTGTGCCTCGACGCCAGCACGGTGCTGAAGCTTGCAGACACCGGCGCCCTGGGCGCCGGTTTTCCCGCCACCGTCGACGGTGTTGACGTGGAGTTGGTCCTCAAGAGCTCGGCCCCACCCGGCATTCAGCTGGTGCTGGAAGTCGGCGCGCCAGAACCGTCGCAACGCCTGGAAGCGTTCGAAGCCTTGCTCGCGTTGCAGACCCTGTGGATGGGCGAGCTGCAGGGCATGTTTGCGCTGGATTCAGCGGCTGACCGGCTGCTGTTCGTGGTCACCGCGCCGGTGGCGCCGTCGCTGCAGGCGGCCACATTGGCGTCGGTGATCCGCGGCCTGGCGGCGCAGGTCGTGGGCTGGCGCACCACGGTGCTCAAGGGCCGGCTGGACCCGCTCTGGTTCACCGACGGTGCCGACACCGGTGGCCCTGCCAACGCCCACGCTTGAGGTGACGCGATGCACATCAACACCAGTTCCAGCGCCAGCTCCGGCGGCGCCACACCACCGCGCCGCGCGCGCCTGACCACCGCCCTGGCGCACAACAGACCGATCGATGCCGCAGACCTCGCGCGGCGCCTGGCGGCCCTGGCCGAAGCCGGCACCGGCGACCCACCTGACATTCCCGCAGCCGATCTGGCGCTGGCCCGCCGGTGGATCGACGACCTGATGGAGCGCATGGAAACCCTGTCCAGCCTGACGGACCAGGAGCTCGCCGACCTCGCAGCGCTCAAGCACACCGCCGCCACGGCCACCCGGATCGCGGTGGGCTCGCGCGCCAGGCTCGGCCGCACCAGCCTCGTGGCCGCCACCGCGATGTACTGGCTGTCGTTCGGGCCCGGCAAGATCGCATCCAACGCCGTCGCGGCGGCGCTGATCGCCAGCGGCTTGCCTCAGGCGGCGGCGTTTGCACCGTGGACCAACGTGATGCTGGTGCCGTTCATCCAGGTGCTGTTTGCCGAGCCTGTGGGTGGCGCCTACCGCGCGGACGGCCAGTCGTACGCCTCGCCCGACGGTGTGGCCTACGTCAACTACCAGACCGCCCACGCCCTGCTGGTGCGCGCGTGGCTGGAAGGAAAGGAGGGCGACATGAACAAGTACCGCAAGATCATGGGGGAGATCGTGGACGGTGTGATCGAGCGGGAAGGCAAGCTCGACGACGCCGGTCACCCCCGCATGTCGCTGGTGTCCGGGGCCAGCAAACCGGAGCGCAACGGACACGGCATCGCAAAAGACGCCACCGCCGACCCCGCCCTGAGCGTGATGTCCCATGTCCGCTGGCGCGCCTTCCTCGCCGACGAGGTACCCGTCCACACCTTCAGCCTGCTCAACGGCATTTCCGGCGGCGTGTCCCTGCTGTGGCCGGGGCTGGTGGGCGCGGCTTGGGCCAAGCTGCCGGACGCTGCGCTGCATGTCTTGCTGGGCACCGTGGCCATGGTCTGGATGTTCGAAGGCCAGAACAACTTGCGCCGCGATCTGCAAGCGGGCTCGGTGGCGCATGGCTCGGACAAGGACATCCTGGCGCTCAAAAAGGCCGAGCCGCAACAGCGGCTGAAGCTCTGGGAGGCCCGCAAGGCCGAGGCAAAGGCCGCATTGGCCGAACTGCAGGCCTTGCGCGCGAGCTTGCAGGCGCTGATCGCACGCGCGGCGCCGACCGATCCGAACCGGGCGCAGGCGACGGAACAACTGGTGCTCCTCATGAGCACCGTGCGCGAGTTGAAACTGCGCCTGGCGGACATTCGCAAGGCCAGGGGGCGTGCCGATCGAGCCGCGCAGGCCTGGGCTTCGTCCCGCAGCCGGGCGGAGTCGGCCGTGAACCGAACCTTGAGCTCCTACATGGGCGAACACGACAAACAACCGGTGCAATGGCTCGATGGCACTCCCATGGTGGTGCGCAACCTCTCGAAGATCGTCGGCTACATGGGTTCGCTCGCACCATCCGCGGCGCAAAGCATGCTGCTGGCGATGATGCTCACCGCCCAGTCGCCAGGGACCGGAGCGCCGTGGCCTGAACCCGGCAACAGCACGCACCCGGACGGCAGCTCGACCGGGATGCCCGTTCCGGTGACCAGCGCGGTGGCCTTGGCCGTGGCCTCCACCGTGGCCCTGAACGCCATCGTGGGGTGGACCGGGCGCAGTCTGTATGCGGTGCCGGCTTTCGAGCACCTGTTCCATGGCGCCATCGGTGTGGCCAACCGCATCGGCAGCACCGCCAGTGCGCTGTGCGGTGTGACGCGGCCGGCGGCGACCGTCGATCTGGTGACGGACATGCCGAGGGAAGACGAAAGATCCGGGTCGGAGCCAGGACCGGCGACTTCAGGTGCCTCATCGCCTTCGGCGTCTTCGTCTTCGTCCTCGACGTCGTCTTCTTCGTCTTCTTCCCGTGATTGAACTGCGAGCGGTTCGGGCCTGATCAGCCTTGCCGGTGCGTTGCCTGCAGCGGCTGCAGGTCCAGGTCCCAGAGCATGTCCGGCCCGAGCGCCACCGTGCTCGCCGCAGGGCGCGGGCAGTCGGCCATCACCGCCTGGGCGGGCACCTGCAGACCGCGGCGCCCGTTGCCGATGAGCACCGGCGCCACCACCAGGTGCAGCCGGTGCAGCGCGCCGGCGGTGAAGAAGCGCGAGACGGTGATGCCGCCACCTTCGACAAACAGCACTTGCAGGCCGCGCTCGGCCAGTGCAGCCACGGCCCGTCGGGGGTGGTAGCCCGACGCGCTGCCGGCGGCCAGCAGGTCTTCGACCGCCAGCACCTCGGCCGGACAGGCCACCGCGCCGTGCGAGCGGGCCAGGCGGGTCCTGGCCTGCGCTGCATGGCGGCTGTCGCACAGCCAGAGCGTGGGCGCCTGCCCGTCCCGGAACACGCGCGAGAGACCGTCGAGCCGCGCTGCCGGGTCCACGACCACACGCACCGGTTGCGGACCGTGCACGCGCCGGGTGGTGAGCTGCGGGTTGTCGGTGGCCACCGTGCCGGCGCCCACCAGCACGGCGTCGCACAGCGCGCGCAGGCGGTGCAGGTGCAGCAGGCAGTGGGCGCCATTGACGTAGTAGGAATCGCCGGTGGCGGTAGCGACAAAACCGTCCAGGCTCTGGCCGAGCTGCGCCACCACCCAGGGTGCCACGCCGTCGCCGCGTCGCAGTCGCGAGCGCGCATCGAGCAGGGGCTTGTACACATCGAACAAGGCCGAGGTGCGCGCGCTGACCGGGCCGTGCAGTGTCCAGGCTTCGTCGGCTTGCTGACGCAGCAGGGTCGAGGCACCACCGTCCCGGGCGCGCAGAATCTGCAGCCAGAGCCCGGGCCAGTCGAGCGGCACATCCGACACCGGATCGCGGACCGCTGGCGGGGAGGTGGTCATCACGGTGGGCATCATGAAAAGATCATCGCATCGTCACTGCGGATTCGCGTCCAAAAACTCAAAGCCCCTCAAGTTGACGGCCAGCCCGTGCGGCATCTATTTCCACTGCGGCGCGTAGTACGGGTCGTCGCCGTCGACCCCGCCAGAACCGTCGGAGCCACCCGCCGGCAGCCAGGCCAGGCACAGCGCAATGCCGATCCCGGTCAGCCACAAGGGCAGCAGCGACGCTGGCGTGACCGACGCGCTGCGCCAAGACCACAGGGCAAGCACCGCGGCGACCGTGGCCAGCATCAAGGCGAGCTGGGCCAGCAGCAACGAGCCACCGAGGGCGCCCCAGGCGGCCAGGGCGAGGGCCATCAGCGTGAGCACCGAAGTGGACACCCTGCCACGCCGCTGGCCCAGGGGGCGTGAGCCCGGCCATTGCCCTGCCAACGCCAGGGCGGCCAGCAGGGTGCCAGCCAGCGCGGCCCAGGGCAGCTGCTGCGCCCGCGAGGCGGCAGGCCAGTCGAAGCCGGGCCACACGGCCATGGCGGCCACCAGCCCGAGCGCAGCTCCCAGGGAGGTCCAGCGCAGACCCGCCATCCGCAGCAGCAGGCAGGCGGCCACCGCCAGCAGCAAGGGCAGCACCAGACTCTGGAAAGCGGGGTGGTGGAGAAAGGACATGGCTGGGTCGGATTGAAGTGGCGCGGTGGCGCTCCGCGTGGGCGCCATCATCCCACCGGCGGTCGATTTCGTGGTGCGGGAATACACTGCGGCTCGCCCGCCCTAACCCAAGCCCGAAAGAGGCCGCCATGTATCTGCCGCCCCAATTTGCTGCCAAAGACCCGGCCATCGCCCGTGAAGTCATGCGCGCGCACCCCTTCGCCAGCCTGGTGTCGACCGACGACGAAGGGTTTCCCTTCGTCACACCGTTGCCGCTGCACCTGGTGGAAGAGGCCGGCGGCCTGACCTTGCTCGGTCATGTGGCACGGCCCAACCCGCACGCGGGCTACCTGCGCCAGCGCGGCACCGCACTGGTGGTTTTTCAGGGTCCGCAGGCCTACATGACGCCGCGCGTCTACCCGGATCTGACGCGCGTGCCGACCTGGAACTACCTGGCCGTGCACGCCCGGGTGCAGGTGAGTTTCATCGAATCGTTCGACGACAAAGACCGCCTGCTCAAGCACCTGATCCACGACCACGACCCGGCCTACGACCCGCAGTGGCGCGCGCTGCCCGAGGACTACCAGCACAAGATGATGGGCGGCATCCACGCGTTCGAGCTGCGCGTGATCGACCTTCAGTGCAAGGTCAAGCTCAACCAGCACCGGCCGGAGTCCCACGCCGCCATGGTGGCGACCTACGAAGCCGGCAACGAACACGAGCGTGCGCTGGCCGGCTGGATGCGCCGCCTGGAGCTCACAGGGCAGGGCGCATGAAGCGTCGCAGTTGGCTGCTGGCGGCGGCACTGTTGCCCGCGACGCTTTGGGCCCAGGCCCGGTCAGCGGAGCAGCGCTGGAGAAACGAACTCGATGCGTTCGCCGCCGCCGACCGCCTGCAGATGCCTGCCGCAGGGGGTGTGTTGTTCGTGGGCAGCTCGTCGATCCGTTTCTGGACCGGTCTGGAAACCGCGTTTGCCGACCAGCCCGTGGTGATCCGGCGCGGTTTCGGCGGTTCACGCCTGTCCGACAGCGCCGACCTGGTGCACCGCCTTGTGTTGCCGTACCAGCCCCGTCTGGTCGTGCTGTACGCCGGCGAAAACGATGTGAACGAAGGCGCGAAGCCAACGGAGCTGCTGGGCCATTTTGTGCGCTTCGTGCAGCAGGTGCAGACTGCCTTGCCGGCCACCCGTGTGGCCTGGATGTCGATCAAGCCCAGCCCCTCGCGCCTGGCCCACATCGCCACTGTGCGCGAGGCCAACCTGCTGATCCAGACGCACGTGCTGGCCAGCGACAACCTGGATTACATCGACGTGCACACCGCCATGCTCGACAACGACGGCCGGCCCCGGCCCGAGCTGTTCGTGCGCGACCAGCTGCACCTCAGCGCCGAGGGCTACGGCCTGTGGCGCCAGATCGTCTCAGCGCACCTGCGGCCCTGAGCGCCACGCCGGCGTGGTTCGCCAGCTGCTGCGCTCGCGCGCTTCCACTGCCATGGCCACGGCGAACAGGCCCGCAAAGGCGCCTGCCAACAGCGCCACATCGGTACTCCAGGGGCGAATCACCTCCGGCGAACCGAAGAAGGCCAGGGTGAACAGAGCGATCACGATGTGGGCGCAAAAAACCGACAGGGAGCTGCGCCCCAACAGCTCCAGCGGAAGCGGGCGCGGCAGCACCCGTTTGAGCCATGGCCCGAAGGCCACCAGCAGCACGAACACACTGGCGAAATTGAGCACGCGCATGGGACCCAGAGACCATTTGTCGAGCAGCATGGCGACCGCGGGCACGCCCGGCATCGGGTCCTGGCCCACCGTGTGGCGCCACAGCAGCATGCCTGCGGCGTACACGGCGGCGGGCAGCAGCACCCACAAAGGCATGCGAGGCAGCGCATGCTGGCGTGCGCCCAGCCACAGACCCACCACCCACAGCGCCTGCCAGGCCAGCCAGTGGAAAGCACCCATGTCCTTGTAGGGAATGGGCAGGCCCGTGAGGTTCACGGCGAACTCGTACAGCACCAGGCCGAGGCCCCACTGCTCGGCCAGCCAGAGCAGGGCACTGATGACCAGCACGCCGGTCCAGCCTTTTTGCAGGGCGCGCTTCAGCAGCCAGGGACTCAGCAGCATGAGCGCGATGTACAGCGGCAGGATGTCCAGCAGCGGCGGGTTGTGGAGCAGCAGCGCGGCACCCACCACGGCAGACTGCGGGTCGATGAAAAAGAACTCCAGCAGGCCGGTGACACCGCCTTGCCGGTTGTGCACGCCCAGCCAGGCGATCAGCGTGAAGGCCAGCAACAACAGTGCGAGCTGGCAGAGATAAAGTTTGAGCGCACGCTCGTGAAAGGCCGTCTGCATGACGGCCACACCGTCTCGCCGGGCGCGGTTGCCATAAACGCGGCCGGCCATGAAGGCGGACAGGAACACAAAACCCTCGGCCGCCGACACAAAACCGAACGGCTGGCCCGATGGCAACGAGTACATCGTCGGCATGTGGGTCAGCGTCATCAGCACGAGCATCAAACCCCGCAGGGCGTCGAGCTCCCAGCGGCGGCTTGAAGGGTGGAGGAGGGGCGTGGACATAGGGAAAACCAGAACAACCCGCGATGATGCCAGAGGGGCGGCGATCTCTGTGTGCGCTGGGGCGCTGTCCTACACTCGTTGGCATGCCTGATTGCACACCGACCGACGAAGATTTCATGCGCCTGGCGCTGGCCCAGGGCCAGGCGGCGGCGGTTGACGGTGAAGTGCCGGTGGGTGCCGTCGTGGTGAAAAACGGGCAAGTGATCGCCACCGGGCGCAACGCGCCGATCGAAGGGCACGACCCCACGGCGCACGCCGAGATCGTGGCCGTGCGCGCCGCGGCGCAGGCTCTGGGCAACTACCGCCTGGACGGCTGCACCCTGTACGTGACGCTGGAGCCCTGCGCCATGTGCAGCGGCGCCCTGCTGCACGCACGGCTGGCGCGCGTGGTCTTTGGCGCACCCGACCCCAAGACCGGTGCCGCCGGCTCGGTGCTCAACCTGTTCGAGCACGACCGGCTCAACCACCAGACCGTGGTGCAGGGCGGCGTGCTGGCCGCCGAGGCCGCCGACCTGCTGCGCGGATTTTTCAAGGAGCGACGCGTGAACCCCCACCCCCTGCGTGAAGACGCATTGCGCACCCCTGATGCACGGTTCGCCGATCTGCCGGGTTACCCCTGGCAGCCCAACCACATCAGCGATCTCCCCGCGCTGGGTGGCTGGCGGATGCACTACCTGGACGAAGGCCCGCTCCTTCGATCTTTCGACAAGCTCAGGACAGGCCAGGCTCAGGGCGATCGGAACATCACCTGGCTTTGCCTGCACGGCAACCCGGCCTGGAGCTACCTGTACCGCAAGATGATCCCGGTGCTGCTGGCCGGCGGCGGGCGCGTGGTGGCGCCCGACCTGATCGGCTTTGGCCGCAGCGACAAACCCAAGAAGGAGGCCGCACACACCTTCAGCGGGCACCGCCAGGTTCTGCTCGAATTCATCGAACGGCTCGACCTGAACAACGTGGTGCTGGTGGTGCAGGACTGGGGCGGTCTTCTCGGTCTCACCCTGCCCATGGAGGCGCCGCAGCGCTACCGCGGCCTGCTGGTGATGAACACGACGCTGGCCACTGGCGAGACGCCGCTGTCGCCCGGCTTTCTGGCCTGGCGCACCATGTGCGCGCAGAACCCCGACTTTGACGTGGCCCGCCTGTTTGCGCGGGGCAATCCGCAGATGAGCGCTGAAGAATGCGCGGCCTACAACGCGCCGTTTCCCGACCGGGGTCACCGTGCCGCCCTGCGCGCGTTTCCCGCCTTGGTGCCGGAACATCCCGACGACGATGGTGCGGCCATCAGCCGCCAGGCAAAAACCTTCTGGTCCAGCCGGTGGACCGGCCAGAGCCTCATGGCCGTCGGTCAGCAGGACCCGGTGCTGGGTGAGCCCGTCATGCGCGCCTTGCAGGCCTCGATCGCCGGTTGTCCCGAGCCGATGCTGCTGCCCCAGGCCGGCCATTTTGTGCAGGAACACGGCGAGGTCATCGCGCAAGCCGCGGTCCGCCATTTCCAGCCTTGAGGCCTTCCATAATGGGTGCCCTGTCCTGCCTGCCCCACCCATGAGCCACATCTACATCTATTCCCCCTCCAGCGCGGTGCGAGACAAGGCCGCCTTTCGCCGTGGCCTGGCTCGGCTCAAGAAACTCGGGCACGAGGTCGAGATTGACGAAGCGGCATTGACCAGCCACATGCGCTTTGCGGGGGATGACGCAACGCGCCTGGCGGCGATTGCACGCGCCGCGGCCAGCGGCGCCGACGTCGCGCTGATTTCGCGCGGCGGCTACGGACTCACGCGCATTCTCGGCGAGCTGCCTTTCAAGAAGCTGGCCAAGGCCATCGAGGGCGGCACGCAGTTCGTGGGCCTGAGCGACTTCACCGCGCTGCAGATGGCGCTGCTGGCGAAGACCGGTGCGTGCACCTGGGCCGGGCCAGCCCTGGGTGAAGACTTTGGCGCCGAAGCGCCCGACGACATCATGGAGGCGTGCTTCGACGACCTGCTGGTCGGTCACGGCGAAGGCGCGGGCTGGCGCCTGCCGCTGGCCGACCTCAAGGCCATGAAGCCGGGCAAGGCCGACACCGAACCCGCCCTGCGGGTGCGGTCTGCCACCCTGTGGGGCGGCAACCTGAACGTCATCTGCGCCCTGGTGGGCACACCGTTCCTGCCAGCCATCACCGGGGGTATCCTGTTCCTCGAAGACACCAACGAACACCCCTACCGGGTCGAGCGACAACTCACCCAGCTGCTCAACGCGGGCATCCTTGGGCGCCAGAAGGCGGTGCTGTTGGGCTCGTTCAACCGCTTCAAGCTGGTGCCGGGCTATGACCGGGGTTTCAAGCTTGAGACAGTGATGAACTGGTTGCGCAGCAAAACGAAGACACCGGTGTTCACCGGACTGCCGTTCGGGCATGTGCCGACCAAGGTGCTGCTGCCGGTGGGGCAGAAGGTGGACTTGATGGTGGAAGGGCGCGACGCCCTGGTGTACTGGGGCTGAGCAGCCCCGGCCGCTCAGCGACGGCTTCTGCCGGATTCGATGAGGCTTTTGGGCACCAGGCCCTGGAACACCGGCGAGAGGCTCTGGACTCGGTGAACGGCCAGCGCCTCGCCATGGATCTGGCTCAAAACCGCCACCATTTCGGCCCGCGCAAACCACAGGGCATGGGGATCGTGCAGGTATTTCAGCCGGCGCGTCAGTTGAGGATTGATCTGGGCACCGTCTTCGCCCAACACGTCGAGCATGGCTTTTCGAACAGGCTCCAACGCCGCACCCGGATCCTGATGGACTTCAGGGCTCAGCAGGGCGGAAATGCTGTTTCGAATACTCGGCTTGAACCAGCTCATGGTGTGTCCTCAACGACTTTTATAAGAATGCAGCCGCAGGATACGTTCTCGCACCGGGTTCGTGCAATCCCGCACGTCGCTTCAACACCTGAAAACAACAACCAAATCAAAGGTTTACGGCGTTGTTTTTATCTCCAGCTTGAAGTTTTTAGTACCTTTTGTATCGATTCTGGAAAAATGAATCATCTTGAATTACTACCCGGCGGCAGCGCGCATGGCGCGAATGCGACAGCGACCGACCGCCGTTGCGTGGGCGTGCGAACCTGTGACCGGGACAGAAAGAGCCCTGTGCTTTAATCCAGTCGACATTCATCAGCTATATGGCCGAACTGACAATTGCTTTCGTGGATTTGACCGGCAGCGTCTCGGTGTTTGAAACACTGGGTAACGACCGTGCCACGATGGTGGTGACCAAACTCACCCAATGGATCGGGGCCACTGGTCTGGAACACGGCGGCAAGGTCGTGAAAATGCTGGGCGACGGCGTTCTGCTCTCGTTCACCAGCAACCGCCAGGCGGTGGAGGCGATGGTGCAGATCCAGCAGGAGCACGCCAAACGGGTGGTGCAGTGGCCCAACCGCCTCAAACTCATGATGCAGATCGGTATGGCGCGCGGCCAGGTCGTGGTGGTTGACGGCGACTGTTTTGGTGATGCCGTCAACCTTGCTTCAAGATTGAGTGATCTCGCTGGCGGCGAGCAGATCCTGGTGACGGACAACGTGGTCCGTGAGCTCGGTCAGCGCACCCCCGTGCGCAGCCGCAGTCTCGGCCCGATCCGCATCAAGGGCCGCACCGAACCCTGCGAGGTGTTCCGTATCGAATGGCAGCAGGAGATGCTTTCTGAATTCCTCACCCTGCCCGCCGACCTGCACGCACTCACACCGCCGAAAGACGTGGGCATGGGCGGCATCGAACTGGCGTGGCTGGACAGCAGCCGCAGCTTCAGCATGACCGAACTGCCGCTGAAGATCGGGCGGGTGCCCGAGGCCGACTTTGTGGTCAGCGATCCGCGGGTTTCGCGCATGCACACCAGCATCGACATACGTTCGGGCAACTACGTGCTGGAAGACATCAGCAGTTACGGCACCTGGGTGCGCTTTGCCGGCGGAGACAACGTGATCGCGCTGCGCCGCCAGGAATGCATGCTGCACAGCGACGGCGAGATCGCGCTGGGCGCGCCGTTCACCGATTTCAGTGCGCCCACCGTGAGCTTCAAACTGGTCAACGGCAACATGGTGCTCGGACGCACGCCACCACGAAACTGACGATCTCCTGGCCGCGCAGCAGCGAGTTCAGTGGCGGCACCGGGCGACGTTGCCCAACATCCCGGAGACAACATGCGCTGGATCAAACGTTTTTTCGCGCTGCTGGTGCTTTTGGTTGTCGCTGCGCTGGCGGCGGCCTTCTTTTATGCCCAGCGCAGCTTGCCGCAACTGAACGGGCGCATGCAACTGCCTGGCTTGGGTGCACCGGTGATGGTGCACCGCGACGCCAGCGACGTGACCCACGTTCTCGCCAGCCGCCCGCGCGATGCGTGGAAAGCCATCGGCTACGTGCACGCCCAGGAGCGCGGCTGGCAGATGGAGTTCAACCGCCGCGTGATGCGAGGCGAGCTCTCGGAAGTGCTCGGCAATGCCACGCTGGAGACCGACAAACTGATGCGCACGCTGGGTATCCGGGAGGCGGCCCGGCGGCAGTGGGAGGGTCTGCCCGCCGATTCGCGCGCGGCGCTGGAGGCTTACAGCGAGGGGGTCAACGCCTTTTTTGCCAGCAGCTCGCAGGCACTCTCGCCCGAGTTTGTGCTGCTGAGCATCGACCCTGGCCCCGAAGCCCGCGCCGGTCGTTACTGGGACCCGCTGGACAGCGTGGGCTGGTCGATCATGATGGCGCTGGACCTGGGAGGCAACTGGGGCAACGAGTTCGCGCGACTCACGTCCCTGCAGCGTCTGGACACGCCGGCGCTGTGGGAGCTGTTTCCACCTTATCCGGGTGAAACCCCTGCGGCCACGGCCGACCTGGCCGGCCTGTACCGCGGCCTTGATGTGTACCGCACCACGCCGGTCACCACCTCGCTGGCTGCACCGTTGTCGCAAAGCGTGACCGCGCTCATCGGGCGCGACCTTCAGCGCTGGGCCGACGAGCTGGGCAACATTGAAGGCAAGGGTTCCAACAACTGGGTGGTGTCGGGCGCGCGCAGCAAGACAGGCATGCCCTTGCTCGCCAACGACCCGCACCTGGGCCTGAGCGCACCAGCCATCTGGTACTTCGCACGGCTGCAGGCGCCCGATGCCGACGGCATCAAGGGCATGGACGTGATCGGCGCCACGCTGCCGGGCACGCCGTTTGTGGTGCTCGGGCGCACTGCGCAGGTGGCCTGGGGTTTCACCAACACCGGGCCCGATGTGCAGGACCTCTACCTGGAGCAGATCAACCCGGCGAATCCGGCGCAGTACCGTGTGCCTTCCAGCGGGCCCGATCCGGTGTGGGCCGACTTCAGCCTGCGCATGGAAACCATTCGTGTCAAAGGCCAGCCCGATGTGAGCCATATGGTGCGCAGCACGCGCCACGGTCCGGTGCTCAGCGACGCGCAGGCGCGCCACGGCGAGGTGATCGACACCAGCCGGTTCGTGCTCGCCTTGCGCTGGACGGCGCTGGACAGCGACAACCGCAATGTGGTGGCCACGCTCGAATCCAACCGTGCGCAATCGGTGGCCGAGCTGACCCAGGCGTTCGCCGACTTCCACGCGCCCATGCAGAACGTCTTGATGGCCGATCGCAGCGGCGTGATTGCCTACAAGGCAGTGGGCAAGGTGCCCGTGCGCGCTGCCGACAACGACATCCGCGGCGTGGCACCGGCGCCAGGTTGGGATGCACGCTACGACTGGGTGGGCTGGCTGCCCTACGAAGACACACCGCAAGACACCGGCGAGCGCGGCTGGATCGCCACCGCCAACCAGCGCATCCACGCAGCCGATTACCCGCACTTCATCACGCAGGACTGGGCGCCACCTTACCGCCAGGAACGCATCGAAGCACTGCTGCAGGCCACGCCGCAGCACACCGTGGCCTCGTTCCAGGCCATGCATGGGGACTTGCAGTCGGCTGCGACCGTGCGGCTGCTGCCGTTTCTTCAGAAGACAGCCTCGAACCATCCGCTGGCCGCAGCGGCGCAGGCACAACTCAAGGCGTTTGACGGTGAGATGCGGGCCGAGCTGGCCGCGCCCTTGATCTACACCGCCTGGGTCGATGTGTTCACGCGCCAGGTGGTGGGTGAGCGCCTGGGCAAGGAACGCTTCGAGGCGATGTATGGCAAACGGCTGTTTCGCAACGCGGTCGAGGGCATCCTGGAACGCAACGACGCCGGATGGTGCGGTGCGGCAGGCTGCGACGCCGCCAGCACGCGGGCACTGGACACGGCGCTTGACCAATTGCGCAAGACGCACGGGGACGATGTGTCGGCATGGCGCTGGGCCGATGCCCATCCGGCCATTTCCATCCACCGTCCGCTGAGCAATGTGAAGTCTTTGGCCCCGTTCTTCGAGGTGCGAACGCCCACGGGCGGAGATCCGTTCACGATCAACGTGGGGCAGTACCACCTGGACAAGCTGGACGCGCCGTACGCCAACCGGCACGCGGCCAGCCTGCGCGCCATCTACGACCTGGCCGACCTGGACAACTCGCGCTTCATCTACCAGACCGGCCAGAGCGGCAACGTGTTCTCGGGCCGCTACCGCGACATGAGCAAGACCTGGAGTGCGGTGGAATACCGGTCCCTCAAGATGAGACCCGGAGAATGGACCTCGACGCTGGAGCTCACACCCTGAGGGTGCGGGCTATTTGAGGTTGCCCGAGAGGAACTGCGCCAGGCGCTCGCTCTTGGGGCGCGCCAGCACCTCGGCGGGCACGCCTTGCTCTTCAATGCAGCCCTTGTGCAGGAAGATCAGGTGCGACGACACCTCGCGCGCAAAACCCATTTCGTGGGTGACCACCACCATGGTGCGGCCTTCTTCGGCGAGCAGCTTCATCACCCTCAGCACCTCACCCACCAGTTCGGGGTCGAGCGCGCTGGTGGGTTCGTCGAACAGCATCACGTCGGGCTCCACGGCCAGTGCCCGCGCAATCGCCACCCGCTGCTGCTGTCCGCCGCTCATGTGCGAGGGGTACCGGTCTTCCACTCCACGCAGGCCCACACGCTCCAGGTAACGGCGGGCGGTTTCCACCGCCTTGTCCTTCGGGATGCCCAGCACGTTCACCGGCGCTTCAATGATGTTCTGCAGCACCGTCATGTGGGCCCACAGGTTGAAGTGCTGGAACACCATGGCCAGCTTGGTGCGCAGGCGCTGCAGCTGGGCGGCGTTGACCGCGCGCAGTTCGCCGTGTTTGTCTGCCTTGAGCTGCAGTTCTTCACCCGCCAGGATGATGCGTCCCGTGTTGGGGTTCTCCAGCAGGTTGATGCAGCGCAGCAACGTGCTCTTGCCCGAGCCGGAGCTGCCGATCAGGCTGATCACGTCGCCCGCGCGGGCTTGCAGCGAGACGCCCTTGAGCACCTCGTTGGCGCCGAACCGCTTGTGGATGTTCTCCACCTCGAGCAGGGGTCGGGCGGTGGAGCTGCGTTCATCGGTCATGGCAATGCCCGTTGGAAATGTGGCGTTGAGAGAGAGGCGTGGTCATGGCGGTTTCAGGCCCCGAGCAGGTCGCCCGATCGAAAAGGCGTGGCGCCGGCGATTTTGCCCACTTCGCCACCAGCCACGATGTAGCGCCCACTCACGGCGGCGTACAACACACCATCAACTTCGGCGCACACAGGGTGTACCCGTGACTGGCCGGCGGCAGTGGGGTCGATGACCTCGGCCACCACATCGCCCACCTTGAGCTGCGCACCCGGTGCGACCCGAAACACCAGCACGCCAGGTACCCGTGAGCGCAAGGTTTGCGAACCGGCCAAGGGCGTTGCCGCGTGGAGCAGGGGAGGCAAGGGGCGCAGCCGTTCTGTGGTGAGCACGCCGGCATGCTCGAGGTAAGCCATGATGGCCTGCGCGTCGGCCACAGCGTGCTCGTGCACCACGTCGCGTTCCCCGCGCAGTTCGACCGTGGCGCTGGCACAGGCCTGCGGCAGCGGCACGTTGACGCCGGCCGCCTTCAGGGCGTCCGACAGTTGCCACCACAGACCCGAGAGGCGCTCGTCAAACGGACCACCGCCGGACTCGCGTGCCAGCAGCACCGCCTGGCAACCGAGCAGTCGGGCCAGCGGCTCCAGCGGTGGCCAGCAGACCTCTTCGCTGTACAGGTGCATCACAGCTTCCCAGTCGCAGTGCAGGTCGATCACCACGTCGGCATCGTGCGAGAGCAGCAGCAACTGGCGGCGCAGGCTGTCGAGCTCGGTGGCAGGCTGCCAATCGGCGAGAAAACCCTGTACGAGCGAGCGCACGGTGGCCACGTTGTCCTGTGCATCCTGTCCCAGTCGCACAAGGGCCTCGGGCAGCACGGCGGCGGCCATGTCGGGGTAGTGGCGGTTGAAGTTCTGTGCCGTGTCGAGTTCGAAGCGCCCCATGGCCTTGTGGTCGAGTCGCTGGGCCAGACCGATGGGATTGGCTGCAGGCACCAGCACCACCTGGCCTTTGACGCGGCCGTCTCGCTCGGCCGCTTCCAGTTGGGTCCGCAGGTGGTGCGCCACCAGCATGCCAGGCAATTCTTCGGCGTGCAGGCTGGCCTGCAGGTAGACCTTGGGGCGTGCCTCGGCGGCGCCTGCGCGAAAACTCACCAGGGTTTTCTGGCTGCCCAGGCTCTGGCTCAACAGGGCGTGTTCGGTGCGTTGCATGGGCGAAGGGTTGGCCGGCTCAGTGTGCGCGCGGTGCCAGGTGGGCCAGGAAGCGCCGCTCGGCGAGCTTGAACAGTCCGACCAGGCTGAACGTGATGGTCAGGTAGATCGCTGCGGCAAAGATGTAGGCTTCAAACGGCAGGTAGAAGTCGGAGTAGATGCGGCTGGCCGCAGCGGTCACGTCCAGCATGGCGGGCACGGTGCTGGCCAGGCTGGTGGCGTGCAGCATCATCACCACCTCGTTGCTGTAGGCCGGGAGTGTGCGGCGGATGGCACTGGGCAGCACGATGCGGCGCATGGCGGTGGCCGGGCTCATGCCCATGGCTTGCGCGGCTTCGACTTCACCAGCGGAGGTTTCTCGAATGGCCCCGGCCAGCATCTCGGCGGTGTAGCCGGCGGTGTTCAGGCTGAAGGCCAGCAACGCACAGAAGAAAGGCTCCTTGAAATGGGTCCAGGGCCACACATCGTTCCAGCGGTCCTGGATCCAGTCCAGTTGCGCCAGACCGTAGTAAATCAAATAGAGCTGGATCAGCAGCGGTGTGCCGCGGATCACATACGTGTAGGTACCGACGAGCCAGCGCAGCGGCTTGATCGAACTCGTGAGGGCCAACGCAAACAGCACGGCGAGGACGGTACCCACGCCCAGCGACGAGAGCAGCAGCCACAGGGTGGTGATGAGCCCTTCGCCATACATGGCCAAGGTGCTGGGTCTGAAAATGACGTCCCACTTCATGCGCTGGTGCTCAGGCGTTGGCGCGCTTCACGCCCAGGCTGAAGCGCCGGTCGAGCCAACGCAGCGCCCACAACGAGATCGAGGTGTAGACGAGGAACAGCGCTGCGGCAAACAGGAAGAAGGTGAAAGGCTCACGCGTGGCCGCGCTGGCCTGCTTGGCCAGGTAGGTCATTTCCTGCAAGCCAATCAGGCTGATGAGGGCCGTGGCCTTGATCAACACCAGCCAGTTGTTGGTGAAGCCGGGCAGGGCGTAACGCACCATCTGGGGGGCCGTGATGCGAAGGAAGGTGCGTGCCGGGCCCATGCCGAAGGCCCAGGCCGCTTCCATTTGCCCCTTGGGAATCGACAGGATGGCGCCTCGGAAGGTTTCTGTCATGTAGGCGCCATAGATGAAGCCGATGGTGAGCATGCCCGCCAGGAACGGGTTGATATCCACCGACGATTTGCTGCCCATGGCCGTGATCAGGTGGTTGAGCCCAATGGTGCCGCCGTAAAAGATGAGCAACATCAGCACCAGCTCGGGAACACCGCGCACCAGCGTGGTGTAAATCGTGGCCAGCCCCACAAGAATGGGGCGGCCCGACAGCTTGGCCACGGCGCCGATCAAGCCCAGCAAGACGGCCACCACCAGGGCAGCCAGAGAAACGCCCACCGTGAGGAGGGCGCCTTGCAGGATTGAGGTGAAGTAGCCGGACAAAACGCTAAGGCTTAGTTGCCGTACACGTCGAAGTCGAAGTACTTCTTGCTTACCGTCTCATAGACGCCGTTGGAGCGGATGGTCTTGATCGCAGCGTTCAGCTCATCCTTCAATGCAGTCTCGCCTTTGCGGAGTGCCACGCCGGCGCCCGTGCCGAAGTACTTGGCCTCTGCGAGCACAGGACCAACGAAGCCGTAGCCAGCGCCTTCAGGCTTGCTCAGGAAACCGCCGGTAACCTCAACCCGGTCGGCCACAGTGCCGTCAAGACGGCCCGACTTGATGTCCAGATACACCTGGTCCTGCGCTTCGTAGGGCACCACGCTCACGCCAGCGGTCTTGAGCTCACCCATGGCGTACTTCTCCTGGGTGCTGCCTTTGAGCACGCCGATTTTCTTGCCCTTGAGTGAAGCGGCATCGGTGAAAGGTGTGTCGGCCTTGACAACGATACGGCTGGGAGTGTTGTAGTACTTGTCTGTGAAGTCCACTGCTTGCAGGCGTTCTTCGGTGATCGACATCGAGCTGATGATCACGTCGTATTTTTTGGCTTGCAGGCCAGGGATCATGCCGTCCCAAACTTGTTCGACATACACGCATTTGCGCTTGATTTCGTTGCACAGCGCTTCGGCGATGTCCACGTCGAAGCCGGTGGGCTTGCCGTCGGAGGTTTTGAACGTGAAGGGTTCGTAGGTGGGATCGATGGCCACCTTGAGTTCGGGCAATTCGGCCGGTGCAGGTGCCGCAGCAGGAGCCGCCACAGGCGCGGCGGCCGGAGCTGCCTCGGGTGCGGGCGTTTCGGTTTTTCCGCAACCCACCAAGGTTGCGGCAGCGATCATGCTCAGGGTCAGAACGAGATGTTTCATGAAGATCTTTCAGTGGCAGCTTCTCAGAGCGCCAAACGGGTTGATATAAGCCGATGAATTGTAGGTTGAGCCCGCCGGGGGCTGCCGGGTGGGGCTGCTGGTGTTTCCCCGCATAGAAGGGTTGTGCTGTCTCGATAAGGTCCAAGAATGCAAGGTCGGGCCAGTATCCGATCAAAGCAAGAAGCCCGCCAGTCTGTGCGCAGCGTTGACCCAGGTCAACCTTCAAGCGCCCTGCAACCTTTACCCTGCTTGGGACAAGGAGGCTCCATGCACATCCGCTCAGCGGGTCCTTGACCCGATGCAGACAAGCTTTGATCTCTGGCGAACCGGCACGGCTGTTGTCGAGGTTTCCATGGCTGCGGTCGCGACAGCGAGCGTGCTTGAGACGCTGCGGTCACGTCGACTGCAAGCCTTGTTCAACATCGCAGCGCTTCGTTCACCGCACTACCGCCGCGTGTTTGCCGGGCGCGATGCGGGCCGAACGCGCCTGACAGACCTGCCCATCGCGCACAAGGCCGAGTTGATGCGCGACTTTGCCGGCTGGGTGACGGACCCCGCGTTGCACCTGAACGAACTGCGCCATTTCGTTGCCGAGCCGGCCAACATCGCCCGCGCCTTTCTTGGCCGCTACACCGTGTGGGAAAGCTCGGGCAGCACCGGAGAGCCTGCCATCTTTGTGCAGGACGCAACGGCCATGGGTGTGTACGACGCGCTCGAGGCCCTGCGCCGTCCGGTGCTGCGGCCTCTTCAGCCGTGGCTGGACCCCTGGGGGCTGAGCGAGCGCATCGCCTTTGTCGGCGCCACCGGCGGGCACTTTGCCAGCACGGTGTCGGTCGAGCGGTTGCGGCAGCTGCAGCCCGGGCTCTCAAACCGTTTGCGTGGCCTGTCCTTTCTGCAGCCCATGGAGGCCTTGTGCAGCGAACTCGACGATTTCCAGCCGACGTCGCTGGCCACCTACCCCAGCGCTGCGGTGCTGCTTGCCGAGGAGCAACTGGCCGGCCGCCTGAACTTGCGTTTGCACGAGGTGTGGACCGGGGGTGAATCCCTCTCGGGTTGCGCGCGTGCGTTTGTGAGCGGCACATTTGGCTGCCCGGTGAGCCAGAGCTACGGTGCCTCCGAGTTTCTGTCGCTGGCTTTCGAATGCCACCACGGCGCGCTGCACCTCAACAGCGACTGGGCCATCCTCGAGCCTGTGGACGCACAGGGCAGGGCAATGCCCGATGGCCAACAGGGCGTGACGACCTTGTTGACCAACCTGGCGAACCATGTGCAGCCCTTGATCCGGTACGACCTGGGCGACCGGGTGACGATCTTCACAGCCCCGTGCGCCTGCGGCTCGCACCTGCCGGTGATCGAAGTGTCCGGGCGGGACGACGACACACTGGCGTTGACGAGAGGAAAGGGTCGCGGGACGGTGAAGGTGGTTCCGCTGGCGGTGAGCACCGTGCTGGAAGATGCCGGCCTGTTCGACTTTCAACTGGTGCAACGAAGCCCGCACGAGCTGCTGCTCACGACGGGCCAGCACGGTGAGCCTGCGCGGCTCGCCCTGCATGCGGCGAGCGAACAACTGCACGACTGGCTGCTGTCGCAGGGCGCCCGGGGCGTTCACATTCACTGCAGCACCGGCACGGCGGCCACCTGTGGCCGCAGCGGCAAGATCCAGCGCGTGATCGCCCTTGCCCGATCGGTGCCATCGGCCTGAGTCCGCTCGCCCGACATGAACCCGTCTGCCGTGCAAGGACCCTTCGCCGAATTTGCCTTGCTGCTGCTGATCTGCGCATTGGCGGGTGCTGTTTTCGTTCGGCTGCGCCAGCCGGTGTTGATCGCCTACATCGTCGTGGGGATCGCGGTCGGTCCTGCCGGGCTCGGTCTTGTGACGGCGCACGACCAGATCGACCTGCTGGCGCAGGTGGGCGTGGCGGTGCTGCTGTTCGCGGTCGGCCTCAAGCTCGACCTGTACCACGTGCGCAACATCGGGCCGGTGGCGCTGGCCACTGGGCTGGGCCAGCTGGCCTTCACCATCGTCATTGGCTTCGCGCTGGTGCTGGCCTTGGGCAAGGGCGCCATCGAGGCCCTGTATGTGGCCGTGGCGCTCACCTTCTCCAGCACCATCATCATCGTCAAGCTGCTCTCGGACAAACGGGAGCTCGACAGCCTGCACGGCCGCATTGCGGTGGGTTTTCTGATCGTGCAGGACCTGGCCGTGGTGATCGCCATGATGACCATGAGCGCCCTGCGCAGCACCGGCGATGCGGGGACCGCAAGCTGGATGGAGGTGCTGGCTTCACTGTCGTGGCGGCTGACCTTGGCCGCGGTGGCGCTGTACGTGCTGATGCGCTGGGTGCTGCCGGTGGTGGTGGCGGCGATGGCACGATCGCAGGAACTGTTGGTGGTGTTTGCCATCGCCTGGGGCGTGGCGCTGGCGGCTCTCGGGGAGTGGGCCGGCTTCAGCAAGGAAGCAGGCGCCTTCCTGGCCGGCTTTTCGCTGGCCTCCACGCCCTACCGCGAAGCCATGAACGCACGGCTCACCGGCATTCGCGACTTCCTGTTGCTGTTCTTCTTCATCGATCTCGGCGCCAAGCTCGACTTTTCGACGCTCGGTGCCGAGGTGGTGCCGGCCACGGTGCTGTCCGCTTTCGTGCTGATCGGCAACCCGCTGATCGTGATGGCGATCATGGGCTACATGGGCTACCGACGGCGCACCGGCTTCATGGCCGGGCTGACGGTGGCGCAGATCAGCGAGTTCTCCATTGTGTTCGTTGCGATGGGTATCACGCTGGGGCACGTGGGTGTGCAGGCGCTGGGCCTGACCACGCTGGTGGGGCTGGTGACCATCACGGTGTCGACCTACATGATCCTGTACGCCCAACCGCTGTACGAGCGGCTTTCGCCATGGTTGCGGGTCTTCGAGCGCGACCACCCCGCTCGCGAGATCGCGGCAGAAACGCAGGACAACACCGTTCGCAATGCCCAGGCAGTTGTGTTCGGCCTGGGCCGTTATGGCAGCAGGCTGTTCGAGCAGTTGCGCGCAGAGGGTGTGGCGGTGGTCGGTGTGGACTTCGACCCTGAGGCCGTGCGCGAGCTGCAGAGCAAGGGGTTGCCCGTGTTGTTTGGCGACGGCGAAGATCCGGACTTCCTCGAAACCTTGCCGCTGCAACATGCGCGCTGGGTGATCACGACTTTCCCGCAATGGGAGTCGAACCGCGCGCTGCTGCATGCCTTGAAAGCTGTGCACTATGGTGGCCAGGTGGTGGGCGCTGTGCGCGATGCGAGGCACGGCCGGGCTCTGGCCGCCGCCGGTGTCAGCCAGGTGCTGAATCCGTTCGACGATGCCGCCGACCATGCGGCGGCGCGTCTGGCGCAAGCAATACATGAACAGGAGACCCCAAGATGACTGCAACTGCAACTGCAACGCTCGGCCCCATCCTCGCCGCCACCGATTTCTCGGCGCCGGCCCGGCACGCTGCTGACCGCGCGGCGCGCCTGGCGCAGGACACCGGCGCGCCACTGACGCTGTTGCACGTGCTTTCGGGTGGCGCGATGCAGGAGCTTCGCCAATGGCTGGGCGCGGCGCATCCGATGGAAGAACAACTGCATGCCGATGCGGACCAGCAGCTCGGAGCCCTGGTTGCCACCCTGCAAACCACCCACGCGGGGAGCATCCGCGCGGTGCATGCCGTCGGCGCTGTGCTGGCTGAAATTGGCCGCGAGGCCGAGGCTCAAGACGCCGGCCTGGTGGTGGTGGGTGCGCGAGGTGCTGGATTCTTGCGCCAGCTGTTTCTGGGCAGTACCTCAGAGCGGCTGTTGCGCCGCTCGACCCGGCCCGTCCTCGTGGTCCGACAAACGCCACACGAGCCCTACCGGCGTGTGATGGTGGCGCTGGACTTCTCACCCTGGTCGGCCCAGGCCATCGCGCTGGCGCGTCGCGTGGCGCCGCAGGCGCGGCTGGTGTTGTTCAACGCCTACCAGGTGCCGTTTGAATCGAAGCTGCACTACGCAGGCGTCGAGGCCTCCACGATCAACCAGTACCGGCAACAGGCCCGGGCAGATGCCATCCAGCGGGTCGGCTCGCTGGCAACCTCGAGCGGGCTGAAGCCGGACGACTGGGAGCCCTGCATCGTCGAGGGGGAGGCATCGCAACGCATCATCGAGATGGAGCAGGAAAAAGACTGTGATCTCGTCGTGATCGGAAAACACGGTCGCTCGGCCACGGAAGATCTTCTGCTCGGCAGTGTGAGCCAACATGTGCTGGCCGAAGGCGGCACGGATGTGCTGGTATCCACCGCGCGCGAGGCATGAGCCGGGCTCCTTCATCTCTGCTGCGCACGCTTGGCTGCCTGTCGCTGGCGGCGCTGGTGTACGGCGTCGCGCCGCAGCCCGAAGCGTTGCGCACCGGGCTGGCGCTGTTCGTGCTGATCGGCGGACTGTGGATGACGCAGGCCCTGCACCTCAGCGTCACCGCCTTGCTGGTGCCTTTGCTGGCCACGCTCACCGGGCTGATGGATCTGCGTGCGGCATTGACCTCGTTCGCACACCCCATCATCTTTCTGTTCCTCGGCGGCTTCGCACTCGCGGCGGCCTTGCAGCAGCAGGGACTGGACCGCGCGCTGGCGCTCGCCGTGATGCGCCTCGCGGCCGGTCGGCGCGCGGCTGCCGTGGCCATGCTGTTCGGTCTCACGGCCCTGCTGTCCATGTGGATCAGCAACACAGCCACGGCCGCCATGATGCTGCCGCTCGCGCTTGGCCTCATGCGCGATGAAGACGGTGTGCGCGAGCGCAGTTTTGTGCTGCTGGGCGTGGCCTACAGCGCGAGCATCGGAGGCATCGGCACGCTGGTGGGCAGTCCACCCAACGCGATTGCGGCGGCCCAGGCAGGCATCGGCTTTGCCGAGTGGATGCGGTTCGGTGTGCCGATGGTGGTGGTGTTGCTGCTGCTGATGGTGGCGCTGCTGGTTCTCCTGCTTCGCCCAAACCTGGGCGGGCGGGAGCCGGCGCCTGCGGAGCAGGGCGCAGCCGGGCCCTGGACCCGGTTGCAACGCATCACTCTGGTGGTGTTCGGCCTCACGGCGGTGGGTTGGATGGGGGCCGCCCCACTGGGTCGCGCGCTCGGCATCACCGCGGACGTCGACAGCGTCGTTGCCGTGGCGGCGATCGTCGCGCTGGTGGTCAGCGGCGCCATCACCTGGCCGCAGATTGAAGAGCGCACGCAATGGGGCGTGTTGCTGCTGTTCGGCGGCGGCCTGGCGCTGAGCGAGGTGATGGCAACCAGCGGCGCAAGCCGTTTTCTGGCGGGCGTGCTCACCGATGTTTTGCAGGGTGCGCCGACAGCGGTGCTGCTGTTGGGCGTGGTGGCCTTCGTGGTGTTCCTCACCGAGCTGGTCAGCAACACCGCATCGGCGGCACTGCTGGTGCCGATCTTTCTGGGCGTGGCCATCACGCTGGGCTTGCCGCCTGCGCTGTTCGCCGCCGCCATCGCGGTGTCGGCTTCCTGCGCCTTCATGTTGCCGGTGGCCACACCACCGAACGCCATCGTCTACGCCACGGAGCAGGTGACGCAGGCCACCATGATGCGCTGCGGCCTGGTGCTCAATCTGGTGTGCGTTGCCGTGATCACCGCACTGGCAACCTGGGTTCTGGCGTGAGTACCTTGCAGACCCTGGGCTTGATGGCCGGCGGGCTGGGCCTGTTTTTGCTGGGCATGGGCCTCATGACCGACGGGCTGAAGCTGGCGGCCGGCCCCGCGCTGCACAGCATCCTGGCGGGGGCCACCCGCACCCGCATGCACGGCCTCGGTTCGGGCGTGTTGATCACCACGCTGGTGCAGTCGTCCAGCGCCGTCACCGTGGCCACCATCGGGTTCGTCAACGCCGGCTTGCTGTCGCTCGGCCCCGCGCTGTGGGTGCTGTTCGGCGCCAATGTCGGCACCACCATGACCGGCTGGATCGTCGCGCTGGTGGGCCTCAAGTTCAAGGTGGAGGCGCTGGCCATGCCGCTGGTGGGTATCGGCGTGCTGCTGCGCCTGACGGGCGAAGGTCGCAGACACGGTGCCATCGGCACCGCGTTGGCTGGCTTCGGGCTGCTGTTCATGGGCATCGCCTTGCTACAGGAAGCCTTTGGTGGCCTGGCCGGACAGCTCAGCTTGCCGCAGGGGGAGGGCGCTGCGGCTGTGCTGGCGCAACTGGGCATCGGCGTGCTGATGACGGTGCTCATGCAATCATCCAGCGCAGCGATGGCGATCACGCTCACCGCAGCGCAGGGCGGGCTGCTCGACATGCAGGGTGCTGCAGCGGTGGTCATCGGCGCCAACATCGGCACCACCGTGACGGCAATGCTGGCCGCCATCGGCGCCACCTCAAACGCCCGCCGTGCCGCTGCGGCGCACGTGGTGTTCAACTTGCTCACGGGCACCGTGGCTTTGCTGCTGCTGCCCTGGATCATCGATGCGCTGGGCGATGCACGCGAGGCGCTCGGTCTGCCGAAGGACCCGGCCGCCAAGCTGGCGTTGTTTCACACCGCCTTCAACCTGCTGGGCGTCCTTCTGATCTGGCCGCTCGCCGACCCCTTGACCCGGTGGCTCCTGCAACGCTTTCGAGCGCGGGAAGAAGACGAGGCCCAACCCCGCTTTCTCGATGACAACGTGCTCTCAGTGCCGACGCTGGCGCTCGACGCGCTGGAGCGGGAAATTGCACGAACCGGTCAGGTGGCCATGCGCATGGTTCGCACCGTGCTGGGCGGAGGCGGCCTGGAAGTGTTGGCACATGACCAGATGGTCTTTGCCGGCCTCGATTCGGCCATTGACCGTTTTGTCGAAAGGCTCCGCCGCGCCGCCATGTCCAGCGAATCAAGCGCCCGCTTGGCCGGTTTGCTTCGGGTTCAGCGTTACCACGAGACCTGTGCAGAGCAGGCGCAACTGGCCGCAGGGTTGACGCTGCCGAATTCGGTGGACTTGGCTCTGGAAGTGGCTCGCAAAGCGTTTTCGGAGGCCGCCTCGGTGCTGCTGGAGCGGTGTGGGAATGCTCGACCACTGTCCAACGTCGACGACCTGGACGCAGGACTTCTCAAGGTGAACGCCAGTTACGAAGTGCTCAAAGGTGCTCTGCTCAACGCGGGCGCGATCGGTCACCTGGACCTGTCCGCCATGGAACGGGCGCTGCGTCGCTTCAGCGCACTTCGTCGAGCCAGCCAACAAGCCGCCAAAGCCCGTCGGCGGCTGAGCGACGCAAGCTTCGATTGAGGGGTTGGTTTTCCAAGGGAGTGGTGGGGAAGCGATGAGATCGCGTCAGGTTGCTCGGTCCATTCTTAACTATACATAATATACATCGTAGAATATCAAAGCCAGGACCCATGGTTGGTCCCTGAGCATGCGAGCGCTCCGAGTTCGTGCCCGTC
>JBBQKZ010000042.1:0-27120 GCA_038327405.1 Burkholderiales bacterium
AGCGTGAAGGTGCCCGAGCCCAAGTTCAGCAGCCAGACCAAGGACAAGCTGGTCAGCAGCGAAGTGCGCGGCCCGGTTGAAGATGTGGTCAGCAAGGCGCTGACCGACTACCTGCTAGAGAACCCGACCGACGCCAAGATCATCTGCAGCAAGATCGTCGATGCGGCCCGTGCCAGGGAGGCCGCGCGCAAGGCGCGCGAAATGACTCGCCGCAAGGGCGTGCTCGACGGCATGGGCCTGCCCGGCAAGCTGGCCGATTGCCAGGAGAAGGACCCGGCGCTCTGCGAGATCTACATCGTCGAGGGCGATTCCGCAGGCGGCTCGGCCAAGCAAGGCCGTGATCGAAAATTCCAGGCCATCCTGCCGCTGCGCGGCAAGATTCTCAACGTCGAGAAAGCACGCTTTGAAAAGCTGCTGACCAGCAATGAAATCTTGACGCTGATCACTGCATTGGGCACCGGCATCGGCAAAGGCTCGGGTGGCGACGACTTCAATGTCGAGAAGCTGCGCTACCACCGCATCATCATCATGACCGATGCTGACGTTGACGGCGCCCACATCCGCACCCTGCTGCTGACCTTCTTCTACCGCCAGATGCCCGAGCTGGTGGAGCGCGGCCACATCTACATTGCGCAGCCGCCGCTCTACAAGGTGAAGTCCGGCAAGGAAGAGCTCTACCTGAAGGACGCCGCAGCGCTCGACGGCTTCCTGCTGCGTATTGCGTTGAAAGACGCCAGCGTGTTCACGGGCGGCGCAACCCAAACCACCCTGACCGGCGACACACTGGGTGAGCTGGCTCGCAAGCACCAGATCGCCGAAAGCGTGATCGCACGCCTGTCCAACTTCATGGACGCCGAGGCTCTGCGCTCAATCGCAGACGGCGTCTCGCTCAACCTGGACTCCGTGGAGCAAGCCGAAGTCAGCGCCATTGCATTGCAGGAAAAGCTGCGCGAACTCACCACCACCGGCGTGCCTGCCGAAGTGGCGGCCGAGTTCGACGTGCGCACCGACAAGCCCATCCTGCGCATCAGCCGCCGCCACCACGGCAACACCAAGAGCAGCGTGCTCACGCAGGACTTCGTGCACGGCGCCGACTACGCAGCACTCGCCACTGCCGCCGACACCTTCCGCGGCCTGCTCGGCGAAGGCGCCAAGGTCATGCGCGGTGAAGGTGAAAAACAGAAAGAAGAAAAAGTGGCCGACTTCCGTGTGGCCATGCGCTGGCTCATCAGCGAAGCCGAACGCACCACCGCGCGCCAGCGCTATAAGGGCCTGGGCGAGATGAACCCTGCGCAGCTATGGGAAACCACCATGGACCCCACCGTGCGCCGCCTGCTTCGCGTGCAGATTGACGACGCAATCGAAGCCGACCGCGTGTTCACGATGCTGATGGGCGATGAGGTGGAGCCACGCCGCGAATTTATCGAGGCCAATGCGTTGCGCGCGGGGAACATCGACGTTTGAGGATGTTTGTAGCCGCAGGGCCCCAAAGTAACTGCTACTTCCGCCATAGTTCTGCTTCTGGCGGACGGTAGTTACTGCAACTGGCCTACTTCCCAAGACCCTATCGACCGCGCCCCTTCGGCGGCTATGCAACGTCGTGACGATTCGGCGCCTTGACGACGAACGTCCGAGTCCAGTCTGCTGCGGTCACTTGACCCGACCAATTTCACTGGCCGAAGCAGGTTCAAACTGACTCGAGCGAATCAGCCAGAGCCTGCTCAAGCAACCTCCCGTCTCCTTGCCAATCTCACAAGAGTCGCACCGGGAGTTGCATGCATCAGTGTGGGCATGACAAGAACACACTCGTCATACGGAGTACTGACCGCTACCTCGGCATTCCACCCAATCACTGTGCCGGCTTTCTCAACCAGATCACCGCAGCGCCAGGCCCGAGTAAAGCGGGGCGCCTCTCCCGGAGCGACGGTCACTGCATGCGTGACCTCCAGCAAGGGAGCGGCCTGCCGCGGTGACGCCCTACGCCATCCCTGCGGAACGTCGCCAGCGTCGACCACACCGCTGAGCATCAAGAAACGCGCCATCACGTCGCGCGCCACATGGATCGATTCGCTGGCACCGTGGAACCCGCACTCAACCAACAACGCGAAAGCTTCGTGTGCCCGCGCCTCACCATACTGAGCGTGGTCGCGCAGGCGAACTCCTGCGCGATGCCCCTGATCTGCAACCAGCAGTGCGTCCAGTTCCAAGCCTTCGGCGATCCTTGCGTGGTGATCCAATGGCCCAACCATCGCCAGTGACGGCCCAGGCTCGTGCATCGAATGCAGATCGAGCAGCCAGTCACTCGCATTCACATGGGGCAGAAGATCGAGCACACGCTGGTGCTCTGACCCTGTCCCCACGCCGTCATATCGCCAAGGCATGTCCCCCCACAACCGGTTCATGTCTGTGTGCACGAAGCGCGAAGCGTGCGGCTGCGCCGGGTCAAACCGGGAGAACGCATCCACGTTGGCAAAAGCGAGGGTCAGGGTGCCGCGGCGTGGCCTCACCCCGGCTTCGAGCCAGTCACGCAGGGCCCAGGCACCGCATAACTCATTGCCATGCACCAGCGCCGTGACCAGCACGTGCCGCCCAGGCGCCTCTGCAGCGAACCGCCAGACGCCAGCTGTCCCGGTGTTCCCAGCCAGCCAAGGGGTCAGGTCTGGGGGCGATATCTCGAATGGGGGTGAGCTCACACGCGGATGTTGGCTTGTTGCACGATTCGCCGGTACTTGTCGATCTCAGTGGCTTGGAACTGAGCCAGAGCAACACCGGGATCTGCGATGGTGGCTCCAGAAGCAGTGAGGCGTTGCACCAGATCGGGTGCCTTCAAGGACTCGGCCAGCGCCGCATTGAGGCGCTGGGTGACGCTGGCGGGCAACCCTGCCGGACCCCACAGACCGAACCAGGTCCCGATATCCACGTTGCGCAAGATCGGCAGCTCTGAGAGCGCGGGTATGTTGGGTGCCACCGGCGAACGGGTGCGCTCGGTCACGCCGAGGGCCACCACTTTGCCCGACGTGATCTGAGGCAAACCACTGGAGAGCACGAACACACCCAGCTCGAGCTGACCCCCGATGAGATCCGTGGTCAGGGGCGCCACGCCCCTGTAGGGGATGTGCACGATGAACAAGCCCGCAGCCTGCTTGACCATCTCTCCTGCCAGGTTCAAAGCCGTCCCCACACCGGAGGACCCGTAGCTGAACTTGCCGGGGTTCTGCTTCACGCGTTCGATAAAGGAGCTCATGTCCTTCATGCCCGACTGATTGCTGGCCACCAGAACCATGGGCTGGGAGGCCACTCTGCCAATGGGCGTGAACTGCTTGAGGGGGTCATAACGCAGCGCAGGATTGATCAGGCCAGCGATGGCCATCTCGTTGTTGCTGCCCAGAAGCAAGGTGTGACCATCGGGATTGGCCTGCGCCACACGCTGTGCACCCAGGGCGCCACCGGCTCCTCCCACGTTCTCGATCACGACCGGCTGACCCAACGCTCGGGCAAGCTGTTCGCCCAGCACGCGCGCTGTCAGATCGGTGCTGCCCCCAGGGGGATAGCCGACAACGAGCGTGATCGGTCGGCTGGGGTATGTCGGCGTCTGGGACAGTGCCGGTACGCAGGTGATGGCTGCGGCAGCGCCAGTGACCAGCAGAACATCTCGTCGGCGAAGCAAGTGAGGTTTCATCTTTGTTCCTAATGGCTGCGACCCAGCAGCTATGAAGCGCACTTTAGGAACCTCCGTCTGAACCAAGGTGCCGATCTGGCACCGATACGTGCTCTCTACCGATTGCTGAGTTCCCATGCAGCCTCAACCAGCTTTGACTGGCGAGCCCGATGCCGATACAGGCGAACTTCGAAGTGGATCTGATCACCCCGCCCGCCCAACACCTTGAGCAGCCCTGAACGAACCGAGGCGGAGGCCAATGAGTGGGGGAGCCAGGCCATTCCAAGACCTTTGATCGCAAGCTCCAGCACCGCATCCGCTGAATCGCACACGATGGATGGCGCTGGCTGTTGGGCTGGACGGGTTGCATTCAAGTGGTCGTTGAGGAGGCGGCCCAAGGTCAGGGTGGGCGCATAGCCAATCCAGTTCGGGTCATACAGATCATGGCGCGCTCTGCCTGATGCATCCACCCGTGCGACAGGGAGCAGCCTGTCGGTTGCCAACGTGATGTGTCTGAAGCTCTGCCCGGTCAGGCCGTTGGACAGCGCCGGGTGCTCGTAGCAGATGAGGAAGTCCACTTCCCCGCGTTCGAACGACGCACAGACTTCTGCCATGGCGCTGGTGTGCAGATGAACCCGCGCACCCCGAATGGTGCCGCGCAGTTTTGCCAGCCAGTCTGCCACCAGGGTACGTGCAAGCGTTCGACCCGTACCGATGCGCAAGGAGCCGACGCCACCGCCGTCCGCTGACTGAGGTGCACCCCACTGCGTGCGGAGTTGCTGCAAGCCCGCCAGCAGGGGAGCGCTTTGCGCCAAGAGCGCCTGCCCTTCGGGTGTGAGCTTCACCGGTGCCCTGGCATTGGCCACCAGCGGCACACCAGCCCAGTCCTCCAAAGCACGGATGCGACGCCCAAACGCAGGGTGGGTGACGTGCCTTTCTTCTGCCGCTTTGACATAGCTGCCACAACGCTGAAGCGCGGCCAGGTCTTCGATCAGCTTGATATCCATCGATTGAAAGTGGAGCAGTTTGAACTGCACGCAGTACACCGCATTGCCCATTCTTCGACAAGTCCCATGCCTGGGCCACGGCGAGCAGCGTCGCCAGAGGACGCAGCTTGACTTTTTGCGCGACAGTTCAGGCCCGGGCGATGACAACATCTGCCACGGGCCGCGCAATGCAGGGCAGGCAAAAGCCATCCATCTTTTCCTCGGCGCTCAGGCCGGGCCAGGGAATGTCGTAGCGCACTTGCCCCTGTAGCAAGCGAGCCATGCACGTTCGACAGGTCCCGTTGCGACAGGACACTGGCCATGCAATGCCCGCGCGCGTCATCGCAGCGAACAAGCTGGTCTCGCTGTCTGCCTCGACGTCAGCCGCTTGACCTTCAACACGAAGACGAAAGGTTTTCATGCGCGTTGGAGGTGGATGACAAGCGTTTGTGGGCTCGACCCATGCCGAGCCACGCCAGTGGCGAGACTGACCGTTTGAAGCACCACAGGGCGGCCGGTGTGGGCGCTCAGCTTGCCGCCGAGCGCCCGGGAGACCTTACAGGGAGGCGTCCTTGATCTTCTTCAGGGGGCGAACCTTCACGCGCACGGAGGCAGGTTTGGCTGCGAACTCGCGCTCAACCTTGGTGAAGGGGTCGATGCCGCGGCGCTTCTTCTTGGCGGGGATCGCCTGCGCGGTGATCTTGAGCAGACCTGGCAGCGTGAACTCGCCCAGGCCCTTCTTGCTCATGGAGGCAACGATCGTGGCTTCCAGCGCAGCCAACACGGCTTTGGCGGCCTTCGGCTCGACACCGGCGACCTCGGCCAGATGAGCCTGGAGCGTGGTCTTGTTGAAGGCAGTCTTGATCGGCTTCAGTGTCGCCACGCTTGCAGTCGGCTTCTTGACCGCAGCGGTCTTGGGGGCTGTGACCGGCTTCTTCGCGGCGGGTGCTGCCTTCTTCGCAGCGATGGTCTTCTTTGCAGTTGCCATGGATTGATCTACTTTCGAGTGATGAGAATGCGCAAGGCGCGCCACGCGATTGTAGAAACCAAGAGTGCTCACTTGGTAAGGCGACTTCAGACTGGCTTGAGCGGATAACCAGAACAACGGACTGATACGCAGCAGTTGCTGTCGGTCAACCGCCCAACGCAGGCGTCCTCACTCCGCCATGAGCAACCATCCGCTTCGTGTTGTCTGACGTCAGGTCAGACCGATCTGGGTCTTTCGGCTCCCCTGCTCCACGTTACGACTGTTCACGGCGCCGTTTCGCGTACCAGCCGGATGCCAACCAGCGTGTAGCGCGTCTGCACAGTATTCCAGTTGCGGAACGCGCAACGCGTGTACAGCGGCCACGAATGCCACGAACCACCCCTACGCACTTTCACATTGCCCTCCACGGGGCCGGCAGGATCGTCGGTGGGCGACTTCGCATAGGTGTCCTCGCCATACCAGTCCGAAACCCACTCCCAAACATTGCCGTGCATGTCGTGAAGACCAAAGGCATTCGGCGCGAATGACCCCACAGGTGCGGTGAACGCATGGCCGTCACGTCCGGGCAGCGCACGGTCTTGCCACTTGGGCCAGTTCACTGCCGCGTCGGCATCAAAGGTGTTGCCCACGCCGATGAGCCCTGCAGGGTCGTTGCCATGCTGGTAACGATCGTTCCGACCGGCACGGCACGCGTGCTCCCACTCCGCCTCCGTTGGCAGCCGGTACTGTCGGCCGTCCTGCGCAGACAGCCAGCGGGCCATCGCAACCGCGTCGTTCCAGGTCACGTTGACAACAGGATGGTCATCGCTCTGCGCAAAGCCCGGGTTCTCCCACGAATACTTCGGCAAGCGGCCTTCAAATGCGTCGCCCCGACCGCTGGTATCCGGATCGTAAGCGGCGTTGTATCCATAGGCCCCGGTGCCGTCCGCGATCGATTCGGGCACGTGGCCTGATCTCTGCAAGAAGGCTCGAAACTGCCCCACCGTTATCTCGTGCCGGCTCATTTCAAAAGGACGAGTAATGCGCACAGGGTGGACCGGCGCTTCATCGGTCAAGCCTTCAAAACGGAAAGGCTCAAGCCCGGGGAAAGCCTGTGCCATCACCTCGGGCGGTTCGTCGCTGCCCATCAGGAACTCACCTGCGGGCACGCGCACGTAGGAAATGCCCAAGGAATCGGTGGAAATCTTCGGCGCTTGGGCGCAAGCTGCCAGCAAGGCCACCGTGCCCAGCCCAAAGATCATGCGAGCCCAGCGTTGGATGTCGCCTTCGATCGCGAGCGCCACCATGTCTGTCTTGCCGTGTTGGTCGGCGGCATGCGGTATCACCGCCGAAATCATCCATGGCATGTCCATGGTCAAGCGTTGCATGGCCCGCCTCTTTCAGAACTTGGGGATGCGCAGGGTCTTGCTGATCATGGCCGTGCCCGACAGCGCGAACAGCAGGGTCATGGGATGCAGCTGCCAGGGCCCGAGTTGCCACACTCCGCCCCACAGTTGCGCACCCAGCGCACCCTGCCAGGCGGCCCATGACAGCACCGCAGTGAGGGCCACGCTGGTGGGGATCGGCGTGCCTTCAAAGTAGGCCACCTTGCCCGAGTCGGTGGTCAGTTGTTCGGCCGTGACGTTGAAGCGCGCCAAGCGACTGACGCCGCAGCAGACGAAGTAGCACAGGATGACGATATCCCAACCACTCTGCAGCCCCGCCGCAAAACCCAGGGCTGCCGGGCCGACGCCGAAGGAGATGATGTCGGCCAGCGAATCAAGTTCGCGACCCAGCGGCGAATGCTGGTGGCGCCAGCGCGCCACCTTGCCGTCGAAAACGTCGAAGACGAAAGCCAGCGGTGTCATTGCGGCCGACAGCAGAAAGTGCGTGAGCGAGCCGCTGGCCATGTACATCATCGCCAGGAACACCGACAAGACGCCGCAGGCAGCATTGCCCAGTGTGATGAAGTCGGCCAGATGGAAGCCGCGGATCATGGAGAGGCGGCGTGGCGGGGCGTTAAGGGGCGTCATCTCAGAGTCTCCGTCGTTGGCCATGATTAGACAGGGAACGCGACGTCGAGCAGTGAACCGCCGCTTTGTGGAGGCGAGTTGGTCTAACTCAGGCAAAGATTGCATCCTGATCGTCGAAATGAACGGCAGAGTCTTCCCGCCGGATATCCAGCTGCAAGAACTTTGGCAGCGAAGTAGGCCAGTCTCATCAACTCCGACCTGACCCGGGCGAGCCCTATGGCGCGCGGTCTTGCAAGTCCTTGATTTCTCGAATGCGCACCGACCGCCCGCTGGCCTTGCTCTGGCAGCGCTTTGTGTGGGTGAGCCTGCCGCTGATGGCCGCACTGCTGCTGGCTGCGGTGTGCACCGAGCTCGCACGGTCCTGGATGACGCACGACTCCCTGCCAGCGCCACCCAGCTTGTGGCAGTTCGTGGCGCATGCTTTGCTGCTCCACAGCCTGTTCGGTGTGGATTCGCTCTCGGCCGGTGTCTGGTACGTGGCCATCGACGTGCAGCTCTACGCACTGCTGCTGGACCTGCTGTGGCTGGCGCGCCGGCTGGGTGAGTCGGCACCGCTGCTGGTGGCGGCCGTGGTGCTGGCTTCGCTCTTCTTCTTCAACCTCGACAGCGACTGGGACAACTGGGCCGTGTACTTCTTCGGTGCCTACGGCGTGGGCGCCCTGGCGTACTGGCTGAGCCGAACGCGCCCAGCCGCAGAGCCTGTTCAGGTGCTGGCGCTGGACGCTGAAATCGCCGGTTCGCAGCGCTCGCGCAGGTAACGCAAAGCCTCTTCCACCTGGTCGATCAGCACCAGGCACAGATCGCCCGTTTGCAGGCGCGCGAGCGCCGTGTCGATGGCGTTGAACTCGCCCTGGATGGTGTCGATGCGCGTCGTGCGTGTGGCGCCTTCGAGCCCCTGGCGCAGCAGCCCCGTGACTTCTCCCTCGGTGCGGCCGCGCTGGCAGGCGTCTTCGTACAGGATGACTTCGTCGAAGGCCGCGCCCAGGATGCGGGTCTGGTCGCGGATGTCTTCGTCGCGCCGGTCGCCGGCGCCACTGATCACCACGATGCGGCGCTGGGCCGGCATGGCCTCGGCGGCCGAGACGAGGGCGCGCATCGCGTCCGGGTTGTGGCCGTAGTCGGCGATCACGGTGGCGCCGCGCAGGCTCATGAGATTGAAGCGGCCGGGTACGCTGGCGGCGTCACTCTGGAACGTGGCCAGGCCCTTGCGGATGCGGGCCCACGGCATGCCCAGGGCCCAGGCTGCGGCCAGCGCGGCCATGGCGTTCTCCACCTGAAAGCCGATGCGTCCGCCCATGGTGATGGGGATGTCGGCCAGCGCCACCTCATGGCGGCGTTCACCCTGGGTGGCGACGATGTGCACGCCTTCGACCCAGACAGCGCGGCGTCCTTGCGCCCGGTGCGTGGCCAGCACCGGGTGGTGGGCGTCGCTGGCAAAGAAGATGACCTTGCCGGTGCAGACCTCGGCCATGCGCACGCAGTGCGGATCGGCCGCGTTGAGCACACCGTAGCCATTGGGCGCCACGTTCTGGATGATCACGCGCTTGAGCACCGCGATGTCTTCCACGGTGGTGATGTAGTTCAGGCCCAGGTGATCGCCCGCGCCGATATTGGTGACCACGGCCACCTGGCAACGGTCGAAGCCCAGGCCTTCACGCAGCACGCCACCACGCGCGGTCTCGAACACAGCAGCATCGACCTCGGGGTGCATCAGCACATTGCGCGCGCTGCGCGGCCCGGCGCAGTCGCCGCTGTCGGTCTGGCGGCCGTTCACATACACGCCGTCGGTGTTGGTCATGCCCACGCGATAACCCTGCGTGTGCAGCAGGTGCGCGATCAGGCGCGCGGTGGTGGTCTTGCCGTTGGTGCCGGTCACGGCCACCACCGGAATGCGGCCGTTCTGGTTGGGCGCAAACAGGTGGTCGATGATGGCCTCGCCCACGGCGCGACCCTTGCCGTACGACGGGCTCAGGTGCATGCGCAGGCCGGGCGCAGCGTTCACCTCCACGATGCCGCCGCTCTGCTCTTCCAGCGGCCTCAGCACGGTTTCGCACACCACGTCCACACCGCACACGTCCAGGCCCACCATGCGGGCGGCGGCCACGGCGCGCGCAGCCACCTCAGGGTGCACGTCGTCGGTCACGTCGGTGGCGGTTCCGCCGGTGGAGAGATTGGCGTTGTTGCGCAGCACCACCCGCTCACCTTTGGCCGGCACGGTGTCGGGCGTGTGGCCCTGGATCTGCAGGCGCGCCAGGGCGATGTCGTCGATGCGCATGCGCGTGAGCGCGGTGCCGTGGCCGTCACCGCGCTGGGGGTCGGCGTTGACGATGTTCACCAGCTCGGCCACCGTGTGCTCGCCATCGCCAGTCACTTGTGCCGGGTCGCGCCGGGCTGCGGCCACCAGCTTGTCGCCCACCACCAGCAGCCGGTAGTCGCTGCCGGGCAGGTACTTCTCCACCATCGGCTGGCCGTGTTCGCTGGCCACGCGAACGGCCATTTCCAGGTGGTCGCGCGAGACGATGTTCACCGTCACGCCCTTGCCCTGGTTGCCGTCGCGCGGTTTCACCACCACCGGCAGACCGATGTACTGGGCCACGGCCCAGGCCTCTTCGGCGCTGTCCACCGGGCGGCCCAAGGGCACCGGCACGCCGGCGGCGCGCAGGAGGTTCTTGGCGAGGTCTTTGTCCTGCGCGATGCTCTCCGACACCGCGCTGGTGCTGTCCACCTCGGCGGCCCAGATGCGGCGCTGGCGAGCACCCCAACCGAACTGCACCAGCGAGCCCTGCGTGAGCCGGCGAAACGGAATGCCGCGCGCCACGGCCGCGTTGACGATGCACCCGGTGGACGGCCCCAGGCGCACGTCTTCGTCCATCTCGCGCAGGCGCGCAATGACCGCATCCACATCGAAGGCTTCACCCTGCTGGGCGCGCACCAAGGCAATGAGCTGTTCGGCCGCCTTGAAGGCCTCGCGCCCCACCGACTCTTCGGTGTACTCCACCACCACCTGGTAGGTGCCCGGCTCCACGGTTTCGGTGCAGCGCGAAAAGCTCACCGGGCACCCGGCCTGGGCCTGCAGGGCCAGCGCCACCAGCTTGAGCACATTGGCCAGCGAGAGTTCGCCGGCCGGGCGCGGCCAGCGCCCGAGCTGGGGAAAGTGCGCACGCAGCGAGGCCTCGAAGCCGGGGAGGATGTCCAGCGAACGCTCTTCGGGCGGGCAGTGCACGATGGCTTCAATGGCGGTCTGGCGGGTCCAGAGGTTGGGACCACGCAGGGCACGGATTCGGGAAATGTCCATGGCAGGGGCGGAATTCGGTTGGAGTTCGGTCGGGGCAGCGAGGCCTCAGGCGCGCGGCAAGGTGTCGAAACGCTGCAGGCCCGCGGCCACCAGCTCGGGGCTCAGGCCGGCGGCCCAGGCCGCTGCAGCAGCGCCACACAGGATGTGCGCTGTCCCGGCATCGGTCATGCCGGCCAGCGGTGCACGGGCCACCACCTCGCCGTTGTCGATGAGGCACACCGCGCCGTCTTGCCAGCGCACCGTGCGCGGCATGTCCACCCCGTGCGGCACGGGCCCGGCGCCATAGCCCAGGCAACTGCCGTCGCAATGCGCGGCCAGTTCGGCTACGCCGGGCTCGTCCAGGTTGAGCACACAGGCACCCTGTTCCAGCACCACGTCAACCTGGGTGCGCAGCACGCGCGGCATGCCCGAAGCATCAAAGATGTCGTGGTGCGCCAGGCCTTCCCAGCCACCTAGGTCGGTCACCACGCCCACGAGGCAGCGGTCGTAGGGCAGGCCGTGGTCGAGGATGAGCACGGGCGCGGTCTCCACCGCCAGGCCCTGGATCTCGCGGTTCATGAGCAGGCGCTGGCACTGTTCCCAGTAGTCGGCGCCCGCGCGCTCGATGCGCCGGCGACCGATGTGGATGCCCTCGCTCGATGCGAGGCCGGCGGGTGCGCCGGCCAGGTCGAGCAAAAACGCGGCGGCGCGCGCCAGCAGGGCCGTGCCCCGCGTGCCGCTCACACCGATGAGGGGCACCCGCCCGGCCATGGGGGTGGCGGGGTCGAACAGCTGAGCCACGATGGCCTCACCCACAGGACGGGGCTGGCCGATGGCCGGGCGCAGGTGCATGAGCAAGCCGGGGCCGGCGTTCACTTCCACAATGGCGCCGCCCACTTCACTCAGCGGACGGCCAATGTCCTGCGTGACCATGTCGATGCCGGCGATGTCCAGCCCCACGGCGCGCGCCGCCAGACCGGCCATGTAGGCCACCTCGGGGTGGACCTCGTCGGTGCAGTCAAACGCCATGTTGCCGTTTCGCTGTACCAGCACACGCTGGCCTGGGGGGACCACGTCGTTCGGCTCAAAGCCCTGGCGCTTGAGTTCGAGCAACACAACAGGGTCGTCCCGAACATCCAGCCAGTTGAGCGGAAAGGCTTCCGTGGTCCCACGGCGAGGGTCGCTGTTGATCTGCTCGTCGATCAATGCCAACACGCTGGAGTGCCCGTTGCCCACCACCTCGGCCAGTTCGCCGCGGGCTGCGGCCACCACTCGCCCGCCCACCACCAGCAGGCGGTGCTCGTGGCCCGGGATGTTGCGCTCGACCATCACCTCGGAGCCCTCGGCCTCGGCCAGCCTGAAAGCGGCTTCGATATCGCCCTGAACAGACAGGTCGAGCGTGACGCCTCGGCCATGGTTGGCATCGCTGGGTTTGACCACCACCGGCAGCCCCAGTTCTTGCGCCGTTTCCCAGGCCTCCTCGGCACTGGCCACGATGCTGCCCTCGGGCACCGGCACACCACAACTCAGCAACAGCGATTTCGTAAGGTCCTTGTCGCTGGCGATGGCCTCGGCAATCGCGCTGGTGAGCTCGGTCTCGGCCGTCCAGATGCGGCGCTGGCGTGCGCCCTGGCCGAGTTGCACCAGGTTGCCCTCGGTCAGGCGCAGGTGCGGAATGCCGCGTTCGGTGGCCGCGTTCACGATGGCCGCGGTCGACGGGCCCAGCCAGGTGGCGTCGACCACGTCGTGCAGGGCCTTCACGGCGGCAGCCACGTCAAAGGCCTCGTTGTTCAAGGCCGCCTGCAGCAGCGCGTGCCCGTGGCTCAGGGCCGCTTCAGCGGTGGCGCGGTTGCGCGCGCGGAACACCATGCGGTAGACGCCGGGCTTGCTGGTGCTGCGCGTCTGGCCAAAACCGGTGGGCATGCCCGCCAGGTTGAGCAGCTCGATCACGCAGTGCTCCAGCACATGGCCGGCCCAGGTGCCCTCGCGCAGCCGCTGCACAAAGCCGCCCACCTCGCCCACGCCGCAATGGTGCGTGGCCAGGCCCGGCAGCAGGGTCAGCAAGCGGTCGGTCAGGCCTTCGATGGTGTGGGACGGGTGCTGCTCCAGCGACCCCAGGTCCAGCCACACCTCCATCGTGGAGCGGTAGGTCCATACGTTCGGGCCCCCGAGGAAACGGTGGCGAAGCACGGTCAGCGCAAAACGGTTTGAATCCATAAAACCCGGGATTGAACGCACAAAAGCCGGGCAGGGGCCCGGCTGTCAACGGCGGACGCACGCCGGTGGCGCCGTCCGGTGCAGGGGCTTGACGCACCCGCTCCCCGCATTCTGCGCCGACCCGGGGCCTTGCAACTGAGCTGCGCACGACAAATTGTGGCTCTATGTCACGGCGGCAACACCCGCGACATGGCGCACAATTTCCGGTTCATGCAAACCACGCCCGACCACCCCCGTCCCGCCGCCCACGGCCCCGCGTTGGCCGACACAGCGCCACCGGACGTGCTGGCCCGCATGCCCCTCGATCTGGACGCCCAAGGGCACTTTGCCGGTGGCGAGCTGTTGCTCACCTCCCGCGAACTGGTGCAGCTGCATGCCCACGGTGGTCGCCAGGCCTGGCCCCTGGACAGCGGGCAACGGCTGCAGCACACCGATCTGGCCGGCGTGGCCACGCTGGACCTGCTGGACGCCGGCGGCCTGCGCCAGCGCTGGCGCTTCACACTGGCGCAGAACCCGGCCGCGGCGCGTCTGGTGCGCCAGTTCGACCAGGCCGTGGCCCGCCTGCAGGGCGGTGCGGCGCCCGTTCCCGATGCCGGCCTGCGCTGCCCATCGTGCCAGTCGCCCCTGAACCCCGACAGCGAGGAGTGCGAGGTCTGCGCACGCCAGCTGGTGGAGATCCCGTCCACCTGGGTGCTGTTGCGGCTGTGGCGTTTTGCGCGGCCTTACCAGTGGCAGCTGCTGGCGGGCTTCCTGCTCATGCTGGCGTCCACCGCCGCCACGCTGGTACCGCCCTACCTGACCATCCCGCTCATGGACAACGTGCTGATCCCGTTCCAGAACGGCCAGCAGATCGACACCGGCTACGTGGCCTTGCTGCTCTCGGGCCTGCTCGGCGCTGCGCTCGTGGCCTGGGGGCTGGGTTGGGCGCGCACCTGGTTGCTGGCACTGGTGTCCGAACGCATCGCGGCCGACCTGCGCACCAGCGCGTTCGACCACCTGCTGGGCCTCTCGCTCGACTATTTCGGCGCCAAGCGCACCGGTGATCTGATCGCGCGCATCGGCTCCGAGACCGACCGGCTCTCGGTGTTCCTCTCGCTGCACGCGCTGGATTTCGCCACCGACGTGCTCATGCTGCTCATGACCTCGGCCATCCTGTTTTCCATCAACCCCTGGCTGGCGCTGGTTACGCTGCTGCCGCTGCCCTTCATTGCCTGGATGATCCACCGCGTGCGCGACCGCCTGCGCACCGGCTTCGAAAAAATCGACCGCGTGTGGGGCGACGTGACCAACGTGCTGGCCGACACCATTCCCGGCATCCGCGTGGTCAAGGCCTTTGCGCAAGAGAAGCGCGAGTCGGGTCGCTTCCATGAAGCCAACGCGCAGAACCTGGTGGTCAACGACCGCATCAACAAGACCTGGAGCCTGTTCACCCCCACCGTGACCCTGCTCACCGACATCGGCTTGCTGGTGGTCTGGGCCTTCGGCATCTGGCAGATCGCCAAGGGCGACATCACGGTCGGTGTGCTCACCGCTTTCATCGCATACATCGGCCGCTTCTACGGCCGGCTCGACTCCATGAGCCGCATCGTCTCGGTGACGCAGAAGGCCGCGGCCGGCGCCAAGCGCATCTTCGACATCCTGGACCACGTGTCCAACGTGCCCGAACCTGCAGAGCCGGTGCAGGGTGTGCAGGTGCAAGGTGGCCTGAGCATGCACGGCATCGCGTTTCGCTACGGCAACCGCTCCGTCATCCGCAACCTGAGCCTGGACATCCGCCCGGGCGAAATGATCGGTCTCGTGGGCCACAGCGGCTCGGGCAAGAGCACGCTGGTCAACCTGATCTGCCGCTTTCACGACGTGAGCGAAGGCCGCATCGACATCGACGGCACCGACATCCGCAGCTTCCGCGTGGCCGACTACCGCCGCCACATCGGCCTGGTTCTGCAGGAACCGTTTCTGTTCTTCGGCACCATCGCCGACAACATCGCCTACGGCAAACCCGGCGCCACGCGGGAAGAGGTGGTGGCCGCGGCCCGCGCGGCGCACGCGCACGACTTCATCTTGCGGCTGACGCACGGCTACGACTCGCTGGTGGGTGAACGCGGCCAGGGCCTGTCGGGTGGTGAGCGCCAGCGCATCAGCATCGCGCGTGCGCTGCTGATCGACCCGCGCATCCTGATCCTGGACGAAGCCACCTCGGCGGTGGACACCGAGACCGAAAAAGAGATCCAGAAGGCCTTGGACAACCTCGTGAAAGGCCGCACCACCATCGCCATTGCGCACCGCCTGTCCACCCTGCGCAAGGCCGACCGGCTGGTGGTGATGGACCGCGGCGAGGTGGTGGAGGTGGGCCCGCACGACGAGCTGATGGCGCGCCAGGGCCACTACTGGCGGCTGCACGAAGCGCAAGCCCGCCAAGCTGCCGCCGAAGACCCCGACCACATCGACAACGCCCTGGCCCACCACCTGCCGCAGCCCTCGGCACACACCGGCAACCTCCCGCCATGAACACCACCACCGCCATGGTCGACTTCGAACTCTTCCCCGACGCCCAGGGCCGCTGGGTGTGCCGCGTGGCCGGCGGCGAACTTCTGGTGGGCGTGCAGGTGGTGCGCGCCTTTCCATTGAGCGCACCCGACGAGGCCATTTCCATCGTTGGCCCCGACGGACAGGAGGTGGTGTTTGTTGACCGACTCGATGCGCTCGACGGTGAGTGCAGAGCAGCGCTGCAGCGGGCGCTGGCGGAGCGCGAGTTTTCGCCGGTGATTCAGCGCATCCGGGAGGTCAGCACCTTCTCCACGCCCAGCACCTGGCAGGTCGACACCGACCGCGGCCCGACCGAGCTCGTGCTCAAGGTGGAAGAAGACATCCGCCGCCTGCCGGGCCAGCACCGCCTGCTGATCACCAGCGCGCACGGTGTGGTGTTCGACATTCCCGACCGCAACGCGCTGGACCGCGCCTCGCGCCGTTTCCTCGAACGTTTTCTCTGACCTCCACGCCTGAGCGGTGTGGCACTGATCACAAAATATGACGATCATCATATTTGTCGCTGCACTGCTGGCATGGAAACCGCACCTGGCCGCAAGGCCCTGACCCACGAGCGCATTCTGGAGACGGCCGCGCGCGCGATCCGCCGCGCGGGTTTTCAAGGGGTCGGTGTGGCCGACATCATGAAAGAAGCGGGGCTGACGCACGGCGGCTTCTACGCCCACTTCGCCTCGCGCGATGCCTTGCTGGTGGAAGCCCTGGAGCACGCCGGGCGGCAAAGCGCGCAGCGGCTGGACCAGGGCCGGGTGCTGCGGCAGGCGCGCGGTGCCAGCGCGTTTCGCGCTCTGGTCGAGGGCTACCTGTCGGACCGCCACCTGGCCGATACCGAAGGCGGGTGCGCGGTGGCGGCGCTGGTGTCCGAAGCGCCGCGCCAGGCACCCGAGGTGCGGACGGCGGCTGCGGTGCGAGTGCGCGGCCTGGTGGATCGGGTGCGCGACGCGCTGCCGGAAGATGCCGCCCCGGACGCAGCCACCGCGATCGCCAGCCAGATGGTGGGCGCGCTGCAGATTGCGCGCGTGCTGGGCAACAACGCCGAAGGGCGGGCCCTGCTCTGCGCCAACCGCCGCGCCTTGCTCGCGCAGCACGAACTGCGTCCATGACCGCTTCCCTCGCCCAGTCCCGCGTGCAGCAGATGCTGCATGCCCCGCTGCTGCCCACCCTCATGCGCCTGGCCACGCCCAACGTGATGGGCCTGTTTGCCATGACCATCGTGATCGGCTACGACGGCTACATCCTGGGGCGACTGGGCGCGGACGCGTTGGCCGGCATCGCGCTCGTGTTTCCGCTGTCCATGCTGATGATCCAGATGTCGGCCGGTGGCATCGGCGGGGCCACCACCGCGGCCGTGGCGCGCGCGCTGGGCGCGGGCCGCGTGGAGGACGCCAGCCGACTGGCGCAACAGGCCCTCTTGATCGCGGCACTGCTGGCCGCGCTGTTCATGGTGGCGCTGCTCGGCTTCGGACGCGGCATCTTCGGCGGCATGGGCGGGCGCGGTGCGGCGCTGGACGCCGCGCTGGCGTATTCCAATGTGCTGTTCAGCGGCGCGGTGATCATCTGGTTCACCAATGTGCTGGCCGCCGTGGTGCGTGGCGCGGGCAACATGCTGCTGCCCTCGGTGCTGTTGTTGTGCACGGCGCTGCTGCACCTGGTGTTGTGCCCGCTGCTGGTGTTTGGCTGGGGACCGGTGCCCGGGCTCGGCGTGGCCGGCGCGGCGGTGAGCACACTGCTGGTGAACGGCGCGTCGGCGCTGGTGATGGTGGCCCACCTGCTGCGGCGGGACGGCGCCGTGCAACTGCAGCGCTCACGCTGGCGGCTGCACTGGCCGCTGCTGCGCGACATCCTGCGCGTGGGTCTGCCTGCGTCCATGAGCCCGGTGATCAGCAACGCATCCATCGCCGTGGCCACCGCCTTCGTGGGCAGCTATGGCACGGCGGCCCTCGCGGGCTACGGTGTGGCCGCGCGGCTCGAATACATCCTGGTGCCGATCGCGTTCGGTTTCGGCACGGCGCTCACCGCGATGGTGGCGACCAATATGGGCGCCGGGCAATCGGCGCGCGCGGTGCGCGTGGCCTGGGTGGGCGGCGCGGTGGTGGCCGCCATCACCGGCGCCATCGGCGTTGTCACGGCCATGGCCCCGGCACTGTGGATGAACCTATTCACCGCCGATGCCGCGGTGCTGGGCTTCGGCGCCCGCTACCTCAACATCGTGGGCGGCTGTTATGCGTTTTTCGGCCTCGGCCTGGCGCTGTTTTTTGCATCGCAGGGCGCAGGCCGCATGTTCTGGCCGCTGGCCGCCAGCGTGGGGCGGCTGCTGATCCTGGTGGTGGGAGGCTGGCTGTGTGTGCATGTTCTCAAGACGTCGGCCACGGGCCTTTTTTCTGTCGTCGCGTTCAGCCTGGTGGTCTATGGAACCACCATCGCCCTGGCCATCCGGTTGGGCAGCTGGACACGATGACCCCATTGCGACACTCATCGCAGGAGACACCATGAACACCCTCGCCGACACCTTCAACGCGCGCGGCGCAGACGCCTTGCCGGGCCACCTCGGGCTGATCATCACCCACGTGAGTCCCACCGAAGTGCGCTCCGAACTCGAGGTGAAGCCGACCACCATGGCACCCAACGGCTTTCTGCACGCGGGCAGCGTGGTCACGCTGGCCGACACCAGCTGCGGCTATGGCTGCGTGGCCAACCTGCCCAAGGACGCCACAGGCTTCACCACCATCGAACTCAAGAGCAACCACCTGGGCACGGCACGCGATGGCACCATCGACTGCGTGGCCACGCCGGTTCACCTGGGTCGCACCACACAGGTGTGGGACGCGACCGTCACGCACCGCAAGACGGGCAAGACGATCGCGCTGTTCCGCTGTACGCAGATGGTGCTGTACCCCAAACTCTGACAAATCAAAGTGAACTTCAGGCGGTCGGCGCTCTCGGACTGATACACACCCAGCACGAGGACAGAGCACCATGAAGATTCAAGTCAACACCGACGCGCACATTGATGGCCACGAAGCCTTGGTCGAGGGGGTCAACCGCACCGTGAGCCATGTGCTCAAGCGCTTTCAGGACCACGTCACCCGCGTGGAGGTGCATCTGAGCGACCAGAACGGCGACAAGGGTGGGCCACCCGACAAGCGCTGTTTGATGGAGGCCCGTCTCGAAGGCCGCCAGCCCGTGGCCGCAACCGATGTGGCCGCTTCGCAGGATCAGGCTGTTCGGGGTGCGGTGGAGAAACTGGCCCGGCTGATCGACGGCCAGCTGGGGCGCGCGTCCAGCAACGAACGCTCACCCGTCAAACCCATGGCCGACTGAGGTCCGGGCGTGCGCGAGGCGCTCAGCGCTTGCGCACCAGGTCGGCCACGATGGTCACCAGGGCCATCACGATGAAGATGACGAAGAGCACCTTGCCGATGCTCGCGGCACCGGCGGCCAGTCCACCGAAACCGAGCACGGCGGCGATCAGGGCGATGACGAAAAAGACGACGGCGTAGTGCAGCATGCGGGGCTCCTGGCGGGGCGCAACGACGGCCGTTGCGATGGCTCCAATGTAGGCACCGCAACCGCCGTTTTCTGCCAGCCGGTGCCCTGGGCGGCTGTAGGACTCCGCCGACGGTTGCGCCGGCGCCGGCGCCAGTGGCCTGGTCAGGGCTTGCGCGCCGCCGCCGGCTGGGCCCCCGGCTGCCCTGGCGCTGCCGCCACGGTGCAGGGGTCAACCTCGCTGGTGGAGCCCTGTTCGATCAAGGGCAGCAAGGCGGCAGCCGGCCCCACGGCGGCACCCAGCGCCACCGCGCCGAGCACGCGCCCGATCAAACCCTTGGCTTCGATGCCCACTTGCGGATCGGCCAGCGTACCGCTCACGGTGACCGGCGTGCGCAGGGACAGCGGCGACCAGTCGTGCGAGCGGGTGATGACACGCAGCGCCAGCGACTCGTCGATCAGGCTCACCTGGCCGCTGATGCGGATGGTGCTGTCGGCACTGTCGATCACCGCCAGCGTGGGTGCCACCACACCGTTGCGGGCCACCATGTCGAACCGGGCACAGCGCAGGGGCAGGGGCTGGTCGCCCCGGATCAGCACGCCCAACGATTCGGCCACGTCCAGGCCCATGGCTTCGGTGGCCAGGTGGGACAGCGTGCCGTCGCGCAGGGTGAGCTGCAACGGGCCGTCCAGGCTGCCCAGGATCTCTGCGGTGGAGCGACCCGCGCCGCGCACGTGGACGCTGCCGAACAGCAGGCCCGTGAGGTAACTCTGCACCGCCTGGTCGCCGCCCTGGCGAGCCTGGTTTCGCTCTTTCTTCAAGATTGCCGCACCCTTGGCCTGCGGCGCACTGGCGGGCGGGCCATCGGTGCTCAGGCCACGCATCCAGCCGGCCATGTCGATGGCCTTGAAGTCGAGCTTCGCCACCCACGCGGCCGGGCTGGCGTTGGCGTCGAGTTGCGTCGATCCCGCGATCGACCCCCCCGAAACGGAGGCCTTCAAGTCCTCCAGCTTCAGCACGCCACCGGCCAGGCGCACCCGGGTCATCACGTTTTGCAGGGGCGCCATGGCCGTGGTGCCGAAGTCCAGCTGCTTGATGTCCACTTGCACATCGGCGTCCATGGCCTTGAGGGAAGGCAGGTCGAAGCGGCGCTGAGGGAGCACACGGCCCGGGGCAGTAGCGTCGTCTTTCGTCGTGTCGCCACCCTTGCCACCGATGGCGGGGCCCAGGTCGGCCAGGGCAAGCCGGCTGCCGGTGAGCTGGCCGGACAGCCTCGCCGGCTTCTCACGCTGATCGAACAACAGATCGCCAGCGAGCTGGCTGCTGCCGATGACGGCGCGCCGGGCCTTCAGGCGCCAGGCACCCGCTTCGTGATCGAGCGTGCCACGCAGATCGAACGGCGGCGTCTGGGGCAGGGTGATGCCCAGGGGCTCCCCCACGGCGGCCAGCGAGCGGCCCTTGAACTGGATCTCGCCCTGCAGGCGCGGTGTGCCCAGCAACGCGGCGGCCTGGCCGTCAAACAAGAGGTGCGACGTGCCCACGCTGCCTTCCACCCGCAGCGGCACCCACGGCGCGCCGGCAGCGCTGTCGGCGTCCTGCAGCAGGGGCAGGGTGCTGCCGGCCCGCACGTCGAGCTTGAGCGGCAAGGCCTGGTAGCGGCCGTTGAACGTGGCCACGTAGCCTGCTTCGGCGCCCACGACGGCTTCGCCTTCGCTGCCACGCACGGCCACCTTCAGGTCCACGTCCTGCACCGCGTCGTTCCAGTCGATGCGGCCTTTCTTCATGAGCAGCGTGCCGAACCGCGGCAGGCTTGCCACCGCGTCCGGCTCGGCGTCTTCGGGCTTGGGCACACCCAGCTGCCAGTTGGCGCTGCCGTCCTTCAGGCGCACCAGCTGGGCGTCGAGCTCGTCGGCTTGCAGGCTGTGCACGCGCAAGCCATGGCCCTGCCGCCAGCGCCACACATCGCCCCAAGTCCAGGACAGCGTGACGCCCTGGGCATCGAGCAAGTGCGGCACCTTGAAGCGCTCGTCGGACGCGATCTGCAACCGGTCGACCTTCAGCCGCGGTCGCCACAGCAGGTGAAGTTTCACATCGCCTTGCAGCACCACGGGCACACCAGCACCCTGGGTCATGGCCCGTTCCATGGGTTGACGCAACACCGGCCAGCCGCTGGCCTCGCCCCACACCACACCCAGCACCAGCAGGCCCGCGAGGCCACCCGCCACCCACGCAAGGCGCCGCCAACGTGGGGTCGAGGCGGGGGTGGGGAGGGCATCGGCGCTGTGGTCTATCGGCACGGTTTGTTGCTCAAAAGGGTCATGCAGGCCATTGTGGTGGGGCGCTCCTCCGGCGTATGTGTGGCAGCGAACCGACCGGGACACTTCGCCCGCCTAGTCTGTGGCGATGACCGAACCGCTTCCTGCTCCGCACGCCCGGGTGCCCAATGGCGCCCCGCTCGCGGCCAGTGCGCAGTGGCGGCAACAGGACGGCGCCTGGGTGCTGGGCATCGGCGGCGACTGGCGCGGCCACCGCGGCGCCATGCCTGACGCACCCGGCGCCCTGGTGCAGGGCGAGGTGCGCTTCGACACCGCCACGCTGCGCTCGTGGGACGTGGCGCTGGCTTCCAGCCTGTGGCAGCGGCTGAGCACGCTGACGCGTCCACCGGTGCAGGTCGACCTGCAAGGCCTGCCTGAGGGCCTGCGGGACATCCTGTCGATGGCGCTGGGCGAGACAGCACCGCCTGCCACACCCCGGCCCCGGCTGGGCCGCATGGCCGCCCTGGGCGCCGGCACACAAGCCTGGTGGGCCGAGGGACGCCGTTCGCTCACCTTTGTGGGTGAGGTGCTGTTGTCGGTGTGGCGCCTGCTGCGCGGGCGCAGCGGCATGCGCTGGAGCGACCTGGCCTGGCAGATCGAACAGACCGGCCCTCGCAGCCTGCCCATCGTGGCGCTGGTGAGTTTCCTGGTAGGCCTGATCGTGGCCTACATGGGTGCGGCGCAACTGCAGCGCTTCGGTGCGCAGACCTTCATTGCCGATCTCGTGACGGTGGGCGTGGTGCGCGAGGTGGCGGCGCTGCTGGTGGGCATCGTGCTGGCCGGTCGCGTGGGTGCGGCGTTTGCGGCGCAGATCGGCAGCATGCGGGCCAACGAAGAGGTCGACGCGCTGGCCACCCTGGGCGTGAACCCGGTTGACTTTCTGGTGCTGCCGCGCGTGCTGGCGCTGCTGATCGTGGGGCCGCTGCTGACGGCATTTGCCGCGCTGGTGGGCATGGCCGTGGGCTGGCTGGTGGCCGTGGGCATCTACGGCGTGTCGCCGCTGGAATACGTGTATGCCAGCGCGCAGGCACTGACCCTGCCGCATGTGCTGGTGGGTCTGGTCAAAGGCACGGCCTACGCGGTGCTGGTGGCACTGGCGGGTTGCCTGCAAGGCATGTCGGCCGGGCGCAGCGCGCAGGCCGTGGGCGACGCCACCACCGCCGCCGTGGTGCAGGCCATCGTGTGGATGGTGGTGGTGGCCTCGGTGCTCACCGTGGTGTTTCAAAAACTGGGCTGGTGACGCAATGACGACTCCCTTGATCCGTGTGCAGGGCGTGACCATGGCCTTTGGCGACCATGTGGTGCAGCGCGACCTGACCTTCGACGTGCTGCCGGGCGAGGTGCTGGCCATTGCCGGGGGCAGCGGCTGTGGCAAGAGCACCTTGCTGCGCCACCTCATCGGCCTGCAGGCGCCCGCCGCGGGCCAGGTGATGCACGGCGGGCAAGACCTGTACACGGCCGACCCGACCACCCTGGGCGTGTTGCGCCAGGGCTTTGGCGTGGCGTTTCAGGCCGGCGCCTTGTGGAGCAGCATGACGGTGGGCGAAAACGTGATGCTGCCGATGCAGCTGTTCTCCGAACGCGATGCACAGACCTGCGAGCAGGACGCGCGCTTCAAGCTCGCGCTGGTGGGGCTGGCCGACAGCTTCGACGCGGAACCCTCGCAACTCAGCGGCGGCATGCGCAAGCGCGCAGCGATCGCGCGCGCACTCGCACTCGACCCGCCGCTGCTCTTTCTGGACGAACCATCGGCGGGCCTGGACCCCTTGTCCTCGGCGCAGCTGGACGAACTCATCCGCCACCTGCGCGACGACCTGGGCACCGCCGTGGTGATGGTCAGCCACGAACTCGGCAGCATTTTTGCGCTGGCCGACCGCCTGCTGTTTCTGGACGCAGAGAGCAAGACCATGACCGCGCTCGGCCCGCCCGACGAGCTGCTGCACAGCGGGCCGCCGGGCGTACAGACTTTCCTGCGCCGTGGCGCCGCCCGACCCGAAGAGGTGCGGGCATGAAGCGCCAGCTCAGCCCCACCCTGATCGGCACCTTTGTGGTGGTCGGTCTTTCGCTCATCGCCGCCGCCATCATTGCGCTGGCCGGCAACAGCCTCTTCACCCGCAAGGAAAAAGCCGTCATGTACTTCAGTGGTTCGGTGTATGGCCTGCAGGTGGGTGCGCCGGTGGTGTTCCGCGGCGTGCGGGTAGGCAGCGTGGAGTCGATCGCGGTCTTCTACGACCGCGCGGCCGACGACTTTTCCATTCCGGTGGTGGTGGAGCTCGACAGCGACGCAGTCAGCGGGCTGGACGGGCGCAGGACCGCGGCCGACGCCCCGGCCGCGCTGGCATTGCCCGCCCTGGTCGAGCGGGGCCTGAGCGCGCAGCTCTCGATGCAGAGCCTGCTCACCGGCCTGCTGTATGTGGACCTGGACCTGCGCCCCGAGCGGCCTGGCGAGCTGCGGGGCAACCGGCGCGACGCGATCGAAATCCCCACCACCGCCACCGCCATCCAGGCGCTGAAGAACCAGCTCGAAGGCATGGATTTCCGCAAGATCGCCGAAGACCTGTCGGCCATCGCGGCCTCGGCGCGCGCCATGGTCTCCGGCCCCGAACTCAAGCAGGCGCTGAGCGACCTGGCCGCGATCACGGCCACTGTGAACCGCGTGGCCACCAAGCTGGACCAGCGCGTCGACCCGCTGGCCAACGAGCTGCAGCGCTCGCTGGTGGCCACGCGCACCGCCATGGACAACCTGAGCCGCGCGGCCGGTTCGGTCAACAACACGTCCGACAAGGTGGGCAAGCTGGTCGCGCCCGACGCGCCGCTGGTGCAGAACCTGCAGCGCGCCGCCGACGAGGTGGGCCGCAGTGCCGCGTCCCTGCGCGCAGCCACGGCCGACGATTCCAGCCTGCGCCTGGGCGCTGATCGGGCGCTCGACGACCTCTCGCGCGCAGCCCGCGCCCTGCGCGACCTGGCCGAAACGCTGGAGCAGCAACCCGACTCGGTGCTGCGCGGCCGAAAGGTGGCGCCATGAAGCGACGCCTCATCCTCACGTGTGTGGGCGCGGTGCCGCTGCTGCTGGCGGGCTGCGCGGCCACGCAAGCCCCGACGCGCTGGTACGAACTCAAGAGCGAGCCACCCCAAGCGCCGCCCACTCCCAACCCGGGCGACAGCACGGTGTGGGAACTCTCGGGCCGTCTGCAGTTGCCCGGCACGCTGGAGCGGGACACGCTGGTGGTGGCCAGTGGCTCGGCCGGTGTGTCGCCACTGACGGGCCACCGCTGGGTGGTGCCGCTGCGCGACAGCATCCCGCTGCGGCTCGCGGCCGATCTCGCGCTGCTGCGTGGTGAAGGCCTGGTGTGGCTGTCGCCCGCACCGGCGGGCGTGGTGGTCGCGCGCCGGCTGCGGGTGGCCATCGACACGCTGGTGGCCGATGAGGCGCGCCAGGCGCTGCACCTTCGGGCACGCTGGTGGTTCACCGATGCCGCGGCACCCGCCACCACACCGCCCGCCACTGGCGTGGCCGACATCAGCACCGCGCTGGCCGACCACTCGGTGGACACACTGGCCGCCGCCCACCGCCTGGCCCTCTGGCGGCTGGCACAGCGCATCGCAGGAACACCATGACCGCACACCATCCCTCCCGGACGACCCGCCTGCGCCGGCTGTTTGGCCTGGCCTTCAAAGGCCTGCTGTTGGCGTTGGCAGGATGCTCCAGCCTGCCACCCAAGACCGCAGACCGACCCGACGAACAAGCCGGCACGATCCGGGTGAGCGGTGCCTCGGGGGAGGTGTCGGCCACGGCCGAGCGCAAGACCTTGCAGCGGCTGGTGAACGAGGGCAAGAAGGACCTGGTGATCCACCACCTGAAGGTGCTGACCGCCAGCGGCGATGCCGACCTCTACCAGGGCAACCGCACGCGCCTGCTGATCGACGGGCCGGCCACCTTCGGTGCCATGAAGGCGGCCATCGCACAGGCGCGCGGGCGGGTGCTGCTGCAGAGCTACATCGTGGAAGACGAAGGTGTGGCCGCCGAGGTGGCCGAGCTGCTGCTGGCTCGCGCGGCGCAAGGCGTGAAGGTGGCGCTGATCTACGACGCGGTGGGCTCCATCGGCACGCCCGAGGCGTTCTTCAAGCGCCTGGTCGACGGTGGCGTGTCGGTATGTGCCTTCAACCCGATCAACCCCACCCAACGCCCGGGCTTCTGGGGACTGACTCACCGCGACCATCGCAAGCTGCTGGTGGTGGACGAGGACGTGGCCTACACCGGCGGCATCAACATCAGCCGCGTCTATGGCTCAAGTTCCATCGGGCGCAGCGGCAGACCCACCGGCGAGGGTGCGCTGGACGACGGCTGGCGCGACACCCAGATCGAACTGCGCGGCCCCGTGGTGCCGGTGATCGGCCAGGTGTTCGAGACCACCTGGCGGGAACAGGGGTGCAAGGGCGAGCTCGGCCAGGCGGCCCCGAAAAAGGCCGCCAGCGAGCCGGGCCAGCGCGTCGTGAAGGTACTTGCCAGCGATCCGCGTGACCAGGAGAACCGCATCTACACCGCCCTGCTGGCCGCGGTGGATGCGGCGCGGGTCGATGTGCGCTTCACCATGGCGTATTTCGCGCCGGGCCGCGATTTTGTCGATGCCCTGCGCAACGCAGCCAGGCGTGGCGTGACGGTCGAGATGGTGCTGCCAGGGCGCAGCGACTCCAGGCTGGCGTTTCACGCCGGGCGCTCCTACTACGACGACCTGTTGAGTTCGGGGGTGCGCATCTACCAGATGGAACACGCGCTGATGCACGCCAAGACCGCCGTGATCGACGGCGTGTTTTCCACCGTGGGGTCGAGCAACCTGGACTGGCTGAGCTTCGTGGCCAACAGCGAGCTCAACGTGATCGTGCTGGGTGACGATTTCGGTGACGAGATGAATGCGCTCTTCGAACGAGACCGCGAAGCCTCCGAGCCGATCACGCTGGAGCAATGGCGCCGGCGCGGCCTCGACGACCGAACCATGGAAGTGCTCGGCCGTCTGATGGAGCGCATGCTGTGACGCGCTGCAGCCTTGTCACTGGATCAGGCCGTTCTTCAGTGCGTAATAGGTCAGGTCGCTGTTGCTCGCGAGCTTGAGCTTTTCCATCACGCGCGAGCGGTAGGTGCTCACGGTCTTCACACTCAGGAACATCTGCTCGGCCATGTGGCCGATGGTTTCACCCTGGGCCAGGCGCAGGAACACCTGCAGTTCACGTTCCGACAGCAACTCGTGCGGCGCCTGTTCGGTGGCGCCGGCCGCGCCATCGGCCAGCAGCTCGGCCACCGCCGCGCTCACATAGCGCCGGCCACGCGCCACGGTACGGATGGCGCTCACGATGTCCTCGGGCGCGCAGTCCTTGTTGAGGTAGCCGCTGGCACCGTAACGCAGCAGGGTGGTGGCGTACTGTGCTTCGGGAAATCCGCTCAGGATGAGCACAGCCAGATCGGGGAAACGCGCCTTGATGGCCTGCAGCGCGTCCACGCCACCGTGCTCGGGCATGGAGATGTCCATCAGCAGCACATCCACCTCGCCACCTCGCACCAGTTCAAGCGCCTCGCGACCGTTGTTGGCTTCGCCGGTGACGCGCAGGTCCACATGCTCGGCGAGAAACTGCCGCAGGCCGGT